>CAOJNP010000001.1 GCA_948439995.1 uncultured Erysipelotrichaceae bacterium
TAGAAATAGTTTCTGTTTCATAGAACACCTCTATATTATCATGGACAATAAAGAATAAATTATTTACAGTCCAGATTATGACATTAAGTATACCATATTTTTCTTTTTCTTTATATTATTTTCTTATTATTTCTAAGTTTTAAACATGAAAAAAGAATTTCTTTTCTTCAACTTTAAAAAAATTTAACTTATCAGTGATTAAATTTGCTATTTATATGCCTCATTATTTAAAAATCTGAAAGTTTTTCTTAAATTTATTTCGATTTATTTAATAATTCTACTTTTGAAACAGAGTTCCAGTTATCATTTCTAATTATAGGTATAATTTTATTAATTCCAATAAATTTACAAACTGTGAACTTATGAGAAAATATATATATAGCGAGGGAAAAAAATGAATTTATATTTAGATGAAAAGAAAAAAGATATTTTTAAGGTAGTGGGTGCAAATGTTAGATACTATCGACAATTATATAATTTAAATCATCCAAGAGAAATGATTTCACAAGCAAAACTGGCAGAAATCATAGGTGTTTCCACTGGATTAATTGGAGCTATAGAAGCTGAACGATTACAAGGTGTAAGCGTTCCTGTTTTATGGAATATTAGTCAAGTACTTGGAGTTCCAATTGATAAATTTTTTGAAGAACAAAAAATACCTGTAGAAATTAATTAAAAAAAGAATTTCAAAAAATGAGAGTTCTTTTTTTATATGGAACTATTAACTGAAACATAATATGTAGATTTCTACTTGCTTTTTTTCCATTAAATAGATATAATTTAGTTTATGGTTCTTCTTTGCTAAAGAGAATAATCGATTCAAACTTAAAACAGTTTATCAAACTTTTTTTCAAAATTGGTTTCAATTTAACCAAAATTATATTTGCAATCAGAAATTAAAAATTATTTGAAATTGGGAGAAGTTATGAAAAAAATAGTTACAAATATTAAAGAAAAAATTTATTGGAAAGAAAGTGAGATTGTTACAGAACAATATGATATTACTTGGGAATGGAATATTGTAAGGGCTTATCCAAACATTAAAATGCAAAAATGGCTTGGTATGGGTGGGGCATTAACAGAAGCTAGTTGTTATAATATATTTAAATTACCAGAAGCTAAGCAAAAAGATTTAATTCAAGCTTATTATGGAAAAGATACTTTGGATTATAATTTGGGAAGAGTGTCGATCGGGAGTAACGATTTTTGTTTAAGCGCTTATGAATTAACACGGAAAAGTGATTTAAGCGATTTTTCTATTGAAAGAGATAAAAAATATATTATTCCGATTATTAAAGAAATTCAAAAAGTAAAAAATCTTACTTTTGTGGCAAGTCCTTGGAGTCCTCCTTCATTTATGAAAGATAATGGTAATTTATTTGAAGGAGGAAAGTTAAAAAAAGAATATTATAAAACTTATGCAAAATATTTAAAAAATTTTATTCAAGAATATCATAAAGAGGGAATACCTATTACTTATTTAACTATTCAAAATGAACCAAATGCATCTCAAAAATGGGAGTCTTGTGTTTATTCTTTAAAAGAACAAAAGAAATTGATAAAAGAATATATATTATTAGAAATGAATGATTTAGATATCAATATATTGCTATGGGATCATAATAAAGAAAACCTTTTTGATGTTGTTAATGAGCTTTTCTTTAAACATAAAAAAATTACTGGTGTTGCCTTTCATGATTATCAAGGGCAACACAATACAAATATGGAATTATTACATTCTTATTATCCTGATCTTTTATTATTTCATACTGAAGGATGTTGTGGTTTTTCAAGGTATGATGAAATAGAATGGATTAATGAGGCAGAAATATATTTAATTAATTTGATAAGCGATATAAATCATGGTTTAAACGGATATATCGATTGGAATATTTTTCTTGATTTTTATGGTGGTCCAAATCATAAAGATAATTATTGTAAAAGTCCAATTATTTTGAATGAAGAAGAAGATAATTTTATTTTATCACCAATTTATTATTATTTAGGTCATATTTCAAAGTATATTAAACCAGGAGATTATATTATACCAATTGATATTTATCGTATGGATTTACTAGGAGTAGCAGCAGTTCATGATAAACAAGTTGTAATTACATTAATAAATATTACCAACGTTAAAATAGATGTTAATATTGTAGTGTATCAACAAAAAATTCATGATTATATAGCAGCACATTCTATTGTCACTTATTTAATAGATATTTAAGATTTTTTTAAAATAAATCTTATTTCGAATTTATACTATTTTATCTTATCAAAAACCACATTTTGAAATGTGGTTCATAAATTTAAAAAAAGAATTTTCAAAAATGAGAATTCTTTTTTATTCTTCAAATAAAGTTCCTGTTTCTTTCATTTCTTTTGGAATCGCAATATCCATATATTCTAAAATAGTGGGTGCAACCATTGTTAAATCTCCAATTTCTTTTAATTGAACTTTTTCATCAGTAATAAGAAAAGGAACCAAAGCAGTTGTATGAGTTGTAATAGGATCATTTTTTCCATTTACCATATAATCTGCATTTCCATGATCTGCCAGCAAAATAATTTTATAAAAATTTTCCTCAGCTTTTTCGATTAGTTTTCCAAGACACAGATCTAACGCAACAATTGCGTTGACTGTTGCTTCTAAATTTCCAGTATGCCCAACCATATCAGCGTTCGCATAGTTTACTAAAATAAAATCGATATCTTTTTCCATACAATTAATTACTTTTTTAGTTACTTCTACTGCACTCATTTCTGGTTTCATATCATACGTAGCTACTCTTGGAGATGGAACCAAATATTTACTTGCGCCATCAATCGCTCCACTATATTCTCCATCAAAAAAGTATGTAACATGAGCGTATTTTTCAGTTTCTGCAATTCTTGCTTGAGTAAGTCCAAGATTTGACAAATAGATTCCTAAAGGATTTTCTACACAGTTTTCTTTTAAAAAATAAGTAGCTTTAATGGATTTATCAATTGGTACAAAAGTATAAAGATTTGGAAATATATCATAAGTCATTATTTCTTCTAAATCTTTATTGGTAAAGCATTTTAATATTTGTTTTGCTCGATCCGTTCGATAGTTCATCCAAAGAAGTACATCATCATTTTTAATTAATCCTTCTGATGAAATTAAAATTGGTTCTAAAAATTCATCAGTTATTTCTTTTTCATAAAGTACTTCAATCGTATTTTCAATATTAATCGTTGATATTCCAATTCCCTTTGTTACCAAATCATAATACTTTTGTGTTCTTTCCCATTTATTATCACGGTCCATTGCATAATATCTCCCACAAATGGTTGCAATTTTTCCTACTCCATATTTCTCGATTAATTTTTGAATTTTACGAATAAATTGATTCGATGTTTTCGGATTGGTATCTCTACCATCTGTGATAATATGAAAATAAATTTCTTCTACCCCAGCTGCAACTAATTTTTGATAAACTGTTATAATATGGTTAATATCAGAATGAACTTTTCCATCACTAAAAAGTCCCATAATATGTACTCTTTTTTCTTCTTTTAAAATTTGTTCTAACATTTTTAAGAATGCTGGATCTGAATTCATTTTATCATGAATATATTCTTTCATTTGATCGATTGGTTGTTTTATTTTTCTTCCTGCTCCAATGGTTAAATGTCCTACTTCACTATTTCCGAATTGACCTTTTTCAAGTCCTACATATTCTTCTGATGCATACAAAAGAGAATGGGGATATTTTCTCCACAACATTTCAAAATTTTGAGGTTCCGCTAATTTAATTGCATTTCCGCGTTTTTCTTCCCGATAACCAAACCCATCTAAAATGATTGTTAAGATTTTCTTCATCTCTTTTTCACCTTGTTTTATTTTACCACGATTTACCATATTATATGAAAAAATTAATTTAGTTTATTTTTTTTGCATGAATCACAGTACGTTTGGTTGTTCCTCCGTTTCCATTACACGTTGAGAGCGTAAGTATTTTATCTTTTGTAGATAGTGTAGTATTAAAATTACGAATACTTCTTTTTTTTATTGTATTGATAAACTCTTGAAATTCTTTGTCTTCTACAAATGAAGTTGTAATATAATATTCTTCTTTTTCAATGACATAATAAGAAAATATTTCATATTTATGACTCTCTTCTTTTAAATCTATTATTTCTATTATTTTATGTTCTTCTTTATCAAAAAAATCTTTTTCAAAAATATTAACGAGTGAACCAAACATGGAATCATCTACCGCATTATGACCAAATATCACGACGTTTTGATCTTCTAAACTTTTGTTTCGATGATCAAGAAATAAAGTACCTAAAGAATTTTTATTCTTTTGAAAGGAATGATCTAAATAAAAATTATTATTATTTGTTTGCACAAGTGGATTATTTACTTTATTATCATTAAATCGAATCCAACCTTTTGTATCTGAATTCATATTTAATAATTTATCAAAATCGACAGTTAATTTTTCTTTTAATTCTTGATCTTCTTCATTTGCAGAAAGTTCTGTATTTAAAACATCATCAATTAATTTTTCATTAAAATGATTATTACTTTCTAAATCAATGTAAAAGTGCATTAATTTATAAGTTGATACTACAAAAACTATAATGAAAAAAACCTTTAATAACATATTTTTTTTCCATTTCAATTTTTTATTATTTTTTCTCTTTTGAATTTCATTGACTGTATTTTTATTATTATTTTTTATCTCTTCATTCAAATTATTTTTTTTGTCAGTATCTTTTCTAATCTTCTGTTTTATTATAATTTTTGAATAATTTTGATTTCTACTTTCTATTTGTTTTTTCTTTTTCTGATTATTATTTTTAGTAATGTTATTTTGTTTCTTTTCTTGTTCTTTTTTCATCGTATTTAAATCTCCTTTTTCTATTGTATAGCCATTTTATAGAATAGTAAATTTAAAATAAAAAAGACTATCTTTCTGATAGCCAATTTTTATGCATTTTTCTTTTTTATGATATAGTAAGAAATTCCTATGAAAGAACCAATGGCTAAAAAACTATAAGCAGTTACATTGATATTTGATGTTTGAGCATTATTGGTTTTATTTTTTGGATTATTTGTTATTTGGTAATCATCGTTTCCTACAATAACATAAGTAGAGAAATGATCCAATTCAATTTCTAATTGTCCATCATAGTCTGCTTTATCTAGTTTTAAATTTTCTTTTATTACTTCCATTTTTTCCGTTTCAGGATTGTAATATAGTAAAGTGAATTTTGTATTTTCTAAATAGGCAGTTACTGCATCATTTAATTTTTCATAAAATGCATTTTCACATGACTGCCATGCTTCATATTCTTTTCCCGTTCCGTTCCATGAAACGTTATATTCTCCGCATGTATATTCTTCTTCATACATTTTATCAAAAAATGTTCCATAAATATAATTATAAATGTTGATATTCATTTTATAAGGAGCTGGTAATGATCCATGATATGCAAAATCAATATAAATCGCATTCTGTAATTCTACTAATTCATCAATTTTATCTTTGTTTATTGATGTTTCCATTGAGATATTATGATCATAAGTAAAGCCTTTATTTACTGTACTAATAATTTCTTTTCCGTTTAAAAGATAATCAGAAGAAAGCCCGTTTTGATCTTTATAAAAATAAACGGTAAGATCTTTTCCTTTTAAATTGTTAATCATTTCAGATAAATCATCTTTATCACTTAATTGATAGGAAAAATTATATTCTATTTCTTTCTCATTATGATAATGTTTGCTTTTTTCTGGAATAATATTTTTATATTTTTCGGTATCTTTTAGAATTTCTGCTAATCCTTCAGCATTTGGATGAACAAGTTCTTTTATACCAATTCCATATCCATTCTTATTAAAATCAACGGCTTGAATAGTCCAATCAATGGTAATATTTTCTTTTCCTTCTGCACTTAACGTATAAGAACCTTTTCCTAAATCTTTGGCATGTGTAATTACTTCTACTCCAGTTGGTTCACTCTCAAAATGATATGCTTTCCACCAAGTGTTAGGTTCTGATAAATACATATTACTTTGTAATTCTTTTATTTTTTTCTCTTTTTCTTCTGGACTGTAATAATTAGATGAGCTAATATAATCGATTGATTCTTGAAATCCTTGATTATAGAATTCCCACCAAGTTGGTTTGGTTTTAAATTTTTCTTTCAATTTTGGGAATCCATTTTCACACCAGTCTTTATCATCTGACTCTAGATTTTCACAATATTCTTTTGGATATCCAGCTTTATAAAATTCTTCTAATGATAAACCTTCGAACCATTTTACAAATTTTTCATAATGTTCTTTTTCTTTTTTGTATTCATATGGTTTTAATTCTACTGATAAGATTTTTTCATCGATGTTGGTAACTCTCATATTTTTGGCATTAAATACTAAATTTTTTGTATAACTATCATCACTAAAATTTAAATGATCATAATTAAGACTAGTATCTCCACATCCGCCTATCAATTCTTCAATAATATATTTTTGTGAATAATTCTGCCAATTTACAATGCCAGTAGCACCATTTGGTCCCATGCTACAACCTCCATTAAAATAGTAACTAGGAGTTAGTGGCTCTTTTTGAAATAAATTTTCCCAATAATCATTTTGGGCATTAACTGTTGTACTTCCTAATAAAAGTACCGTTGCAACTGTCATGAAGTAATAACAAATTTTTTTCATATATTCCCTCTCTTTTAATTGAGTATAAATCAATATGAAAAAAAATTTCAGTTTTTAGTGTTAAGAATGGATATAATTTTATTATTTTTTAATAAAGAATATAAGTAATTTTTGCAAAACCATTTCCTGTGTTTCCTGTCATATTACCAGTTCCATCATGATTTGGCATAGAAAGATTCCCCGATATCATTTTGGTATCATGAAATACATATCCAGAGTAATGATTTGGTTGTCCTGTATGAACTATTTTAGAAGAGGTTGAATTTTCTGCTATGGCATTACATCCTGGATACCCTGAGATAAAGGAAGAACCTCCTCCACCTCCTGACCATGAACTGCCAGGATGAACTCCATGACCACCACCATAGTAACCTCCTCCACCTCCAGATGAGGTATAGGTATTATCTTTTATATTTTTTCCATATCCTCCAGCACCAAATGTTCCAGTCATAGAAGCTTGTTTTGGATCATACGTTGATCTCGCAGTTCCTGGACCGCCTCCAGCAGTTTGACTAGCTCCATAACCACTATAATTGGTATTGTTATAAAGGTTATCATAGGTAACTGCTATTTTACTATTAATTCCAGTTAGTCCTCCACCATCACCTCTAGTTACTACTGAAGTATTTGTTTTGAAAGAACCGCCGCCTCCTCCTGCTGCAACCATAATTCTGGATTTTAAAGATTCAAAATTATTCCAATTACCATTAACTAAACGAACATCAGTTGCACCACCACCAAATGCTTCGCCAGGTCCACTGCCATTAAATTGAATCCAATTCGAAGTTCCAACATAAAAGTATAAATGTGTATCTTTTATTAAATTAATATAACCTCTAACATAAGCTCCTCTTCCAAATGAATTTTGTAAAATTTTTCCATCTGATCTTACATGACCAGATGCACCCCATAGTTCTAACAGATAAAGTCCATCATAAGGTACAATAAATTCTTGCTCGCTTGCTACATGATTAAAGCTATATACAATCTTTCCATCTACTAAACTTGAATTTTTTCGAAATAAAACATTACATTTTGTTCTCGTTTTGGTTAAGTTTTGAATTATAGGTGCCCAATCTTCATAATTCCAAGTTCCAGTCGCATCATTATTACAAGTTATATCTATAATATAATCTTTTTCTTCTGGAATTGTTTCACTGATTTTTCTATTACCATTTTCATCTTCCGTTTGAAATGTCAGCATTAAATCATAGTTTTGATTCGGAATTTGACCTTTAATTATGTCAAATTCTAGTTTTTCTTCAAAAAAGGCAAAGCTTCGATATACAATGATCATTGCCAAAAATAAACAAGTATTATACTTCCTATCAAGAATACTTTCTTTTTTTTATTATCCTGTTTCCATTTCTCTAATTTCATAAGATTACCTCTTAATTATTATGATCTAGATTGTTATAAAATATTTACTTACTAGATTTCATTAGAATTATAACACACATTTCTTTTCTTTTTCTATTTTTTTCTTTTTATTTCTAAGTTTTAGAACATTAAAAAAGAGCATTTTGCTCTTATGACATAATTAAATTTTGATCTATTCTTAATCGATCTGCTAATGTTGCAATAAATTCTGAATTTGTAGGTTTGGCACGATCATAATCAACACTATGACCGAATATTTCTTCCATTAACTCGTAGTCTCCTCTAGACCAACTAACTTCGATTGCATGTCGAATCGCTCTTTCAACACGAGATGCAGTTGTATCAAAACGCATTGCTATTTCAGGATAAATCTCTTTTGTAATTCCGCCGATCATTTCTTTTGAAGTATACATCATATAAATGCTTTCTCTTATATATTGATAGCCTTTAATATGAGATGGTACACCAAGTGAATGCAATAATTTGCTAATTGCCATTTGAATATTATTTTCTTCTTTAGCATTTGCTTCTTTTGTTTCTTCTAAATTGACAACTTCTAAAATGCGTTTTTCTAACGATTCTAAACTAAACGGTTTTAACATGTAATAATCTACATTATATTTACTAGCCATTTTAACAGAGTATTCTTTTTTAATGCTTGATAATATAATTACATGTTTATCAATATTTTGATTTTTCATTTCTTCTAGAATTTCAATTCCGTCTTTTTCTGAAATTAATAAATCCATTAAAATTAAATCATAATCATTTTGATGGTCTTTGATTTGCTCTAACGCTAATTTTCCATCTGTTGCTTCATATGCAAGGTCTATTACTGCGTGTTCCTTGAAATATTCTTTTACTTTTCTTATTAGATTTGCGTTATCATCTACCATAAGAACTTTAATATTTGTTTTCATACCTGTCTCCTTCATTGTATTATTTACTGCACGCAAATTCATTATATAAAACCTGTAGACAAAATACTAGAATATTTTTTGACTCATTACGTCAACTTTTGTAAATGCTTGTCGAACTTTGAAACATTTCTAAAACTTTACACATTTTTTCAACATTGAGAGACAATTTTCCCAACAAAAAACCATCAATTTCTGCTAAATTTTTTATGTCTTCTGGAGTTACACCTCCTCCATATAAAACTAAATTATTTAAGAAATTATGTTCGTAATACCATTGTTTGATTCTTTCAATAATAGGTAAAATTTCTTCTATTTTAAGAGGTATATTTTTTCCTACTCTCCAAATCGGTTCATAAGCAATGATAATATTTTTCTTTTTATTTTCTGGTATATCTTTTAATAAATAATCTAATTTATCTAGGATAACTTCTTCTGTCTTTCCTAATTGATATTCCATTAAGTTCTCACCAATTGGAATTATTACTTTTAAATCTTGTTTTAGAGCATTTTGAATTTTCTTTTTTAGAATTTCTTCATTTTCTAAAAAATAAATTTCTCTTTCATGATGTCCAACAATGATATATTCTACTCCTAAGCTTTTTAAACACTCAGCACTTACTTCGCCTGTAAAGCTTCCTCTTTCTTCTTCACTCACATTTTGTGCACCAAGTATATATTTTTTAGAATACATAATTGGAATATAGGGAAATTGAGGACATATTACCAAATTGGCTTTTTCCTGAATATAGTTTTCCATCGTTTTTTTATATCGAAGCATTTCATTTAACGTTCCATTTTCTTTTAAGTTACAAATCAAGAGTTTCAATTATATCCTCCTCTGTAATAATATCTAATGCTTGTAATCTTCCAGTACCTAAATATTCTAGCGTCGCACCACCGCCACTGGAAATATAAGAGAATTTTGATGCAAATCCTAATTTTCTTACCGCACTTGCAGAATCTCCTCCCCCTACAATCGTTTTGGCAGTAGTATGCGCTAACATATCAAAAAATTCTTTTGTACCATTTGCAAATTTTATATTTTCATAAAGTCCCATCGTACCATTTATAAATATTGTTTTGGCATTTGCTATATATTTTTCATATTTTTCTAATGTTTTCATTCCAATATCTAAAATAATATCATTGTCATTTATTTTATCGATCGTTTTATATTTTACATAAGATTCATCAAAACTACTTCCTACAACTGCATCCAATGGTAATCCTATTTTATTTCTATTTAATAACATAACTTTTTGTAATCTTTGAATAATTCTATCATCTTGACTCGCTAAACTTTGACCAATATTAAAATATAATGCTTTTAAACAGGTATTTGCAATTCCTCCACCACAAAGTAAAAAATCACATTTTTCAATTAATGTTTCGATTAGTTCAATTTTATCATCTACTTTTGCGCCTCCCATTACGACTACAAATGGATGATCTGGATTTAAAATTAATTTGTCTAAGTTATCTAGTTCTTTTTGCACTAAAAAACCAATACAACTTGGTATGTATTTAGCTATTCCATAATTGGAAGCATGGCATCGATGCAAAGATGCAAAAGCATCATTTACAAAAACATCTCCTAAACTAGCCCATAACATAGCAAGTTGTGGATCATTTTTGCTTTCTAAGTGGTTAGGATAATCTGCAAATCGCGTATTTTCTAGCATCAATATTTCTTGGGGTTTTAATTGTTCAACACGAGTTACTAAATCAGAAGAAAGAATCTCTTTAGTAAAATATACTTCCGTATTTAATAAACTTTTTAAATAGTTTGCTACGGGTTCTAATGTATATTTTAATTTATCTTCTTCTGATTTTATTTTTCCTAAATGACTTAATATTACAATTTTGCAATTTTCTGCTAATAAAAATTGAATGGTATTTAAGGTTTCTTTTATTTTTGAATCATCCATTATTTGTCCATTTTGAATCGGTACATTATAATCAACTCGAAGAACAATTCTTTTGTTTTTTATATCCATATTTTGTATATTTTTTTTCATATTTATCATCTCCTTTTTATTATAACGAATTCTTGTTTTTTTATCAAAATATAATGATTCAGTTTTTCAAAATTTTACTTTTAAAAAATTGGGTAATATTATTATAAAAACAACGAATATATCAATTAAAATAATTAAGATACGATAAAATATGACTTTAAAAGATTGCTTTTCTAGTTTTAATTGAACAAACTATAGTGATAGGTTTCGTTTAAATTTAGTTTAATATTGATTTCTTTTGCATAAAAGTTTAACTTTGTTGAATCACTTGTATATTTTATTGCAACCACTTTTTTGCTGTTCTTAACATTTGAGAGGTATAACCTAATTCATTATCATACCATGCAACTATTTTTATCATTTGTTTTTCATTTACTGTTAATACATTTGTTAATAATCCATCAATAATACAACCCACTTTTTTGCCTATAATATCACTGGAAACAATTGGATCAAAAGTTATTTTCATGATTTCATTTTGATTTTGTATTAACAATTCATTGATTTCTTCTTTGGTTGTATTCTTTTTTAATTCTAGTGTAACATCGATCATTGAGCCATCACTTACTGGAACACGATAAGCCATTCCATCCAATTTTCCTTTTAAGGAAGGAATTACTTCACCAATTGCTTTGGCTGCTCCTGTACTTGCTGGCACAATATTCATACTACATGCTCTTCCTCTTCTTGCCATATATCCTTTTTTATGAGCAATATCTAATGTTGCTTGATCATTTGTGTAAGCATGAACTGTACTCATAAAGCCTTTTTCAATGCCATAGTGTTGTTCTAATATATTTAATACTGGAGCTAAACAATTGGTTGTACAGGAAGCTGCTGAAATAACATGTTCTGTACCATCTAAAATGGAATCATTGACTCCATATACAATGGTTTTCATATCTCCTTTTCCTGGCGCTGATATGATTACTTTTTTTGCTCCTGCTTCAATATGTTTCATAGCCCCTTTTAAATCTGTAAAATGACCTGTACATTCAAATACTAAATCAATTTTTAAATCTTTCCAAGGTAATTTTTCAGGATCTGTTTCTTTCAAAATTTTTATTTTTTTATGTTTATTTATAATAATACAGTCGTCTTTTGCTTCAATTAAATCTTCATGAAAAGAACGATGATTGGTATCGTATTTTAATAAATAAGCTAATTCTTCTGCGGAAGATAAGTCATTAATCGCAACGATATTAAAATCCGTTCCTGTAATCATTTCTCGAAAAGCTAATCTTCCTATTCTTCCAAAACCATTTATAGCAACATTTTTCATTTTTTTCTCCTAACCAATAAATTCTCTTAAGATGGAATCATCTTTTACGTATTCACTACTAATAGGATAAAATCCTTTTAAAGAATTAAGTAATCGTCTTGCTTCTTCATAATATGGTGAATTCATGTTGACAGAATATAAAAGAGGTTCTGCATATATTTTTAACACTCCTAATTCATAGGATAAAGCAGTGTTAATAATTACATCTGCTTGATGTACATATGGGAATATATATTTTTCTTCACCCATTCTTACGACTTGCCATTCTTGAATTGTTTGATCGACTTTTCTTCCACGAGTACGATTGTCTCTTACGATTCTTCGAATCAAACGCATATCAAGTGTGGATATGTAATTATGTCGATCAATATTTAGTGGAATAAAAGGACTTAAGTAAATCTTAAATTTTGACTCTGCTTCAATAAAGGGAACTAAATCATCATTTAAACAATGAAGTCCTTCTATTAAGACAATACTATTGTGTTTTAGTTTTACTTTATGATGATTGTATTCTTTTTTTCCTGCTACAAAATTATATTCTGGAAGTTCTCTTTCTTCTCCATTTAAAAGCCCAGTTAATGTTTCATTAAATAGTTTTAAATCAATGGCTTCTAAACATTCAAAATCAAATTCTCCATCTTCATTTTTTGGTGTATCTTTTTTATCTACAAAAAAATCGTCTGTTGATATGGAAATCGCATCAAATCCTTTGGCCATGAGATAAGTGGCTAATCTTTTTGTAGTAGTTGTTTTTCCTGAGGAAGATGGTCCTGCAATTAATATAAATTTTACATCTCTTCTTGAGACAATTTCATTCGCTACTTCTAATATGCTTTCATTAAAAACAAGTTCATTGGCTTCCATAAATTTTTGAATTTGATTATGACTAATCCAATCATTCATATCAGCTAGATAAGGAACATTCATTTTTTTTAACCATTTTTTTCCCAACATAAAATTATCTATAATATTATCGTAATGAACATAATCTGGAACTTCTCCAGTTCTTATATTTGGACATACTAAGATAATTCGATTTTTCCCAATATAAACCAAATCATATTTTTTAATACATCCAGTACTATAAGGCATAAAATTATAATAATAATTTAAGTGATCTCTTAATTTATAAAGTGTTACAACTTCATTACTAATATTTTGAATGTTTTTGGCTTTTTCTTCTTCTCCATTGGCTGAAAAATAAAGATAAGCATCTTTTTTGATTAAATGATAAGATAGAATTCTTTCATTCGAAGATATGATTTCGGCCATTTTTCCTTTTATTTGTTTTACTTCTTCATTCGTAAAATTTTCTGGAGTTACTACTTCACTTAATATTCCTTTTGGCACACTATGGAGAAAATTAATTTCACTTTTTGGAAATAATTCTTTAACAGCTACTTCAAATATGAATTTTAAAGCCGATTGATACATTTTATAACCTGCTAAGTCGGTTACATCAAAAAAATCAATTTTCATATCACTATTAGCTTTTTGATCTAATGAATATATTTCATTATTAATTTTGACACCTAAAATATCGTGTTTTTTTCTTTTTATATCTTTACTGATCTCATAAAAAGTGGTCCCTGTTGGATATTTTTTACTTTTTTCATTTGTAAATGTTATTGTAATTTCACTCATAATATACCCTCTTATTCTAAAAAATATTTTAGCATATCTTTTTGTGAAATAAAAGTTTTCTCTTTTATAATTTTTAATTATTAAAATAAAGGAATTATATTAATAACATTCTGCTTTTCCTATTAAATAAAAATGTTTATTACAAAACTTGTCAAACTTTTTTCGTATACTTTTTATGATATTTTATAATTTATTAATAGGTGAATAATATGAATATAGTTCCTACGGTTTTGGAAAAATCAAGTAATCGTGAATATGCTTATGATTTGTATTCTAGACTTTTAAAAGATCGAATCGTCTTTTTAACTGGTGAAATTACAGATGATACTTCTAATTTAGTAGTATCAGAATTACTTTATTTAGATTCTCTAAATCATGAGGATATTTGTTTGTATATTAATAGTCCTGGTGGTAGTGTAACTGCTGGTTTTGCGATTTATGATACTATGAATTTTATAAAAAGTAATGTTCGTACTATCGTGATTGGAATGGCTGCTAGTATGGCTGCTTTTTTACTCGCATGTGGAGAAAAAGGAATGCGCTGTGCTCTACCAAATGCAGAAATTATGATTCATCAACCTCTTGGAGGGGTACAAGGACAAGCAACAGAAATGAAAATAGCTTGCGAACGAATTTTAAAGATGAAAAAGAAACTAAATCATATTTTAGCAAAACAATCTGGACAAAATATTAAAAAAATTGAAGAAGATACAGAAAGAGATTATTTTATGGAGTCAGAAGAAGCAAAAAAATATGGATTGATAGATCAAATTCTATAATCCATTTTTTTCTTGATGTGATTCAGCTAATTGACGCATTTTAATCAAGTGATGATTTATTCCTGATTTTCCTATTTTATAACCAGTTTCTAAAGTGATTATTTCTGATAATTCTTGATAAGATGATTCATAATATTTTTCTCTGTATTCTAAAACAATCTTTGTTTTATCATCTAATAAATCTAACAAATCATTTTCTTTTAAATATTGAATCATCTTTTGCTGTTTTATTCCAGTTTCTGTAGTTTTTTCTTGATTTGCTATTTCACAGTTGTTCAATCGATTTACCATATTTTTGTGATCACGATAAATTCGAATGTCTTCAAAATAAAATAAGGAATTGATCGTTTTAAAAGATTTAATAATATCACTGATTACTTCCGCACTTTTTAAATAAACCATGTATCGATTATTTCTTTTTAATATTTTTGATGCAAAACCTAATTCATTTAATAATTTTTGTAAAAACAAAGCATCTTTTTTTATGGTAAAAACAAATTCCATATGATATCCGCTAGTACTCGGATCACTAATCGATCCAATCACTAAAAAGGTACCTCTAACATAAGATATTTTTTCATCACGATCCAAAAGCTGATCTTCGGTTATCGTTATTTTTTTATTATTTTCTTGGATGAGCAATTTTGATAAGATTTCTTCTATTTTTTCTTTCACTTCTAAAATATAGATTTGTTTCATTCGTAATCTTTTTTGATTTCGAATTGTTATTTTTATTGGTACATTAAATAATTCTTTTAAATCGGTATATACTCTTCTTGCAACGGAAGCATTTTCAAAAGTTAAATTGATTAGTTCTTTTGTTATTTTAGCATCGTATCTTAAAATTGCTGATAATTCACTTTGTATTTCAATTCGATTAATTGGATTTTTTGCTATTTCTTCTTTCATTCGTGTTGAAAAAGACATTTAAATCACCTTTTATAACTATATCAAAAATTTAGAATAAAAGGAAAAAAACAATATCAATCTTATATTGTTTTTATCGATAATAATCATATCTTGAATAGAAACGGTATCCTTCTTGATTTGGAAATCCTGGTGGAGTGATAACATTTGCTCGATAGATTGTTCCTGTAAACCAACCTTTTGAAACTCCAAAATGAAGATGTGGCCCAGTTGTACATTGATCGTATCCTCCATTTGATGTAGAGGTTGATCCACCTCCTACATAGCCAATAATGGTATTTTGATCAACTGTATCTCCCACGTTTACATTAAATCTCAATAAGTGATAATAGTAAGTAGTATACTGTACTCCATTTACGACTACATCAATATAGAGCATGTTTCCACCACATTTATATTTGGAAATTTTTCCAGAAACAATCCCTGAGGCTGCCGCATAAACAGGTGTTCCTTCAGAATTACCACCTATATCTAACGCATTGTGATAACTTCCCCATCTAGAGCCTATATTACTTGTAACATAACCTTTGGTAAGTGGTTTTAACCAAGTACTATTCGTAGCAAAATTATAACAAGTAGAAGTAACAATTGAATCATCATCTTTTCCTAAAGTAGCTAAACATTGTCTTTTGGTATTTTCATATTTTGTTTTTGCTTGATTTAACTGTGTAGCTAAATCAGGAGCAAATTGATCATATTCTTCAATATTGTTATGTAATTGTTTAATTGCAGCTTGATAATTTGCTATTTGTTTTTTAGAGGTTTCTTGTTTTTCTTGTAATTCTTTTTTTAAGTTTTCATTTTGCTTGATTTCATTTTCTAAATTGGTCATCGTCTCATGAATGCTTTTTGACATTTGTTCCATTGCAGCAATTCTTGTAATCAAATCTGTCATGCTACTTGCTCCTGTTACATATTTTAAATAAGCATTTTGACTTTTCATTTCTTGTAAATATTTTAAAACATTATTTACTTCTTTGGTTAATTTTTCTATTTTTTCATTCGATTCATTGATTTGTTCTTGAGTATCTTCTTCTTCTTTTTTTGCTTTTGCTATATTTTCTTCTGCTTCACCAATTGCTTTTTCTTTTGCTGCTATCTCTTTTTTTGCTTGATCACTTTTGTTATCATTGTCTTGTTTGGCTTTTAATTTTGCTTCATAATCTTTTCTTAAACTACCTAATGTTTCTTCTTGAGCTTTCCCATTTATTGGAATAAAAAAGGAAAAGAAAACAATAATCGTAGTAATTAAAATTCCTATTTTTTTTATCATATTTTTAAATACTTCCTTACTGCTCTGTAACTTCCAAACATTCCTACAATACATCCAACTCCTAATAAGATTAAGGCTACAAAGAAAATAAAATTAAATGGTTGTACTAAGGTAATGATATTAGAAATAATGTGCCCTCCTAATTTATCATATAATATAATATATCCATAAATTGTTACTAAAATTGGAATAATAGATCCTAATACTCCTAGTATAAATCCTTCAAAAATAAATGGTAAACGAATTGCTGTATTACTAGTTCCTACAAGTCTCATTATTTCGATTTCATTTTTTCGTGAAAAAATAGTTAATTTAATGGTATTACTGATTAAAAAAGCAGTAACTAAAATGAGAGCTATTACAATCACAATAGTTCCTTTACTCACGATATCAAAAGCTCCTACTAGGTTTTCCACCATTCCTTCTCCATATTCAGCAGAGGAAATAAAATCGTATGATCTTACTTTTTCCGTAACACCTTTTAAGTCATTTACATCTTTTACTGTGATAATAAAAGAATCTAAAAGAGGATTTTCTTCTAAATAATCTAGGGTCGTATTTAGTGTTTCTGATTCGTTTTTCATCTCAGCTTTCCATTCTTCTTTGCTTTTAAAAACATATTTGTCTATTTCTGGAATTTGATCTAATTCTTTTTTTATGGTTCTAATATTTGCATCTTCTGAATCTTTTTTTACATATGCAACTACGGTAAGTTCTCGCTCTAAACTGAGTGTAATTTCTTGAACATTATAAGTTAAAATAATTGCAATTGCTACTAAAATTAGCGTTATGGTAGAACATGTGATGGCAGCGATACTAAGACTAAAATTTCTTCCAACACTTTTGAAAGAGTCACGTATGCTCCTACTAAGAATTCTTAATGCTTTCATGAGCTTTATAACTTCCTTTCAAATAATCTCCTGCTAGTACACCATTTTCTATCACTAACACTCTTTTTTTCATACGATTAACAATATCTTTGTCGTGAGTTGCCATAATAATGGTTGTTCCAAGTTCTTGATTAATATTTTCTAAAATCTTCATGATTTCTTTTGATGTTTCAGGATCTAAGTTTCCAGTAGGTTCATCACAAATCAATAATTTAGGATTGTTTACAATCGCTCTTGCTATCGCAACACGTTGTTGTTCTCCACCTGATAATTGCGTTGGAAAATTTCTTGCTTTTTCTTTTAAACCTACTTTTTCAATTGCTTTTAATACTTTTGGACGAATGGATTTGGATTCCATTCCAAGTGATTCTAATGCGAAGGCAATATTTTCGTAAACTGTTAATTTAGGCAGTAGTTTAAAATCTTGAAAAACTACTCCAATTTTTCTTCTTAATTTATATACTTTGGAATTTCTTAATTTCGCCACGTTAATTCCACCCACAATGACGCTACCTTTTGTTGGTTTTTCTTCTCGATAAAGGGTTTTGATAAATGTTGATTTTCCACTTCCAGTGGAACCGATTACAAAGACAAATTCTCCTTTATCAATGGTTACATTTAAATCTGCAAGTGCTGTTGTGCCATTTTTATACACTTTATAACAATTACTGACTTGTATTAACTTCAATTTTACCACCATCTTTAGTATTTATTATACCAAAGATCTACTATCTAGAAAATGGTAAATTCGACCGGTTCACACCACCTTGCACTTCATAGCAATCGTTTATGATAAAAAAAGCCTGCGGATCAATTGCTAATACTGCTTCTTTGAAGTAATAATAATCTCTAGTTGGAACAACACACATAATCAATTTTCCTTTTTTGGAACGATAACCACCTTCTGTATCAATTAATGTTACTCCACTTTTTAAGTCTTCAATAATAAATTTTTTGACTTTTTTTGTTTGTTCCGAATATATAAAAAATAATTTACTATTTGATATCCCTATTAAAATTCGATCAACTAACGCACTGTTGATATATAAAATAATGATTGAATAAATCATTTTGTTTATTCCAAAAATAAATCCACCCGCTAA
Source organism: uncultured Erysipelotrichaceae bacterium (assembly GCA_948439995.1). Lineage (GTDB taxonomy): Bacteria > Bacillota_I > Bacilli_A > RF39 > UBA660 > MGBC162267. The sequence continues at coordinate 18,920 of CAOJNP010000001.1, forward strand.
AATGATTATACTATTAATGTATAGTATACTTTTTCCCTCTGGAATTCGTCCATATTTGTTTAATATTTTCATTAAAATATCACTACCGCCAGTATTAAAACCAGATTTATATATAATTCCGTTGGCAAATCCATCTATTAAACCAGCAATTAAAATTACAATTAAAAAATTGTCAAAAATAAAGTATTCTTTTAAAAAATTTGCGAGTGGAACTGTAGCTGATACCATAATTGGATATAATAAACTTCCAATTATGGCATTGGTTGTTTCTTTTTTTCCTAAAAAGAAATAGCTAATTAGAATTAAAACAATGCTAGCAATATATAAAAAAATGTTGGGATCTAATCCACATAATTTTTGTAAAAGAATGGCTATACCACTTGTTCCTCCCACTACTAAATTATTTGGAACTAAAAATAAGTTATAAATTAATGCTAATAGTGTAACGCCAATTAATAATAAGAAAAAACGGCGAATTAAATTTTTATGAGTTACAAAATCTCTTATTTTTTTATAGTCTATCAGTTCCATTGCTTTTCATCCTTTTCTTTAATTATACTGTACCATTTTTTTGAAATCAATCGCATAAATTTAATTTTGTTGTATATAGTTTAATGAGGTGAAAGTTAATGAATGGTAGTTTCTATCAAAATCCTACGTTTCCAAATGCTACAAATAATTCTAATTTAAATCCAGTTACGCCACCTGGTAATATTAGTTTTCAGTCTTCTATGCCTTTGGAACAAAGTTTGATTGAAAATATTTTAAGACTTAATAAGGGGAAAAAGGTTCGAGCATATGTTTCTTATCCAGATTCAAATGAATGGCGAGATAAAATTTATGAAGGAATTATTGAAGAGTCAGGTCGTGATCATTTAATTATAAGTGATCCTAGTACTGGAAATTGGTATTTGATTCGAATGATTTATTTAAATTATGTTGAATTTGATGAAAAAATAAATTATAACGTAGATTATTCTGATACATTTGATTAAAAGGCAATATGCCTTTTTTTATTTATACAGATAATGAGATAACATACAATCAGTCCGTTCTGCAAATCTTACAATTCTTGCTTCTACTGTAATTGGTTTTACTAATCCTCCTTCATATTCATCCATATGACTTGCAATAATATGGAGAGCTTGCTCTCTTAATTCTGGATCAAATTGATGATATTGATCAAATTTTTTGGAAATCAGTTCCATTCCTAAATAAGAATGTTGAAGCATTTTTGCATGTTCTGTAACAGGACATTTTAATTCTCTTTCTTCTTTCCATTCATGATATGTATATATTTTTCCTAGATCGTGAAGCGACGATCCAAATAAAACCAAATCTAAATTAATCTGATCTTTTACTTCTGATATCATTCTAAGAGCCATTTTAGTGGCACCATATAAATGACATAATAAGCCACCTTTAAAAAAATGATGATTTCCAATAATATATTCATTATTTTCATATCGATCTGGAGAACCTGCTCGATTCATGATTTCATTTTTATGTTCTAATAATAATTCTTGAGCAATTTCTTTTAAAATTGGATCTTTTATTTGTTTTATTAAATCTAATAGTTCTTGAAACATTTGCTCTAATTTTAATTCATTCATATTTTTACTTCAAAATTACTAAATTTTGATTCCTTTCATTATATATATTGTTGTAAATATAATATCTCTTTTTCTAAAGTAGTATTAATATCATGTCCAGGATAAATTATAATATCTTTTGGATAATTTAATATTTTTTTGATACTGTTTTGCATCTCTTTGAAATCTCCGCCTTCTAAGTCACAACGACCTATATTATGAAAAAAGATAAAATCTCCTGAAAATAAAATTTTTTCTTCTTTAAAATAAAAACTGATAGAATCTTTTGAGTGTCCAGGAGTATTTATTATCTCATAGTTGAATCCATCAATATTTTGAGGATTGTGTTTTAAGTGAAAAGATTGCTCTATTTGTTCTAGAGCTCCTATGTGATCAAAATGGTGGTGGGTAACAAGGATTCCAACTACATTTAAATTAGTACATTCTCTTAATATTTGATCCGCTTCATCTCCTGGATCAATAATAATGGTTTTATTATTTTTGGTTACAATATAACAATTAGCTTGTAAATAACCTACTGGTATTTTCTTTATCTTCATTTTTTTCTTTCCTTTTTTAAATTATATCACGTATAATAGATTTAGATAAAAAATTTAAGTTAGGAAGATGTTAATGAATTTTATTTATATTTTATTAATTATAATTGGTATTGGAAGTATGATTGGTATTGTTTATATTTCTTGTTTTAATAATTTACAATTTACGAAAACTAAAATCGAACAATCAGAAGGTATTATTGACGAAGTTCTTCGTAATCGATTTGATATTATTGTAAGAACAAGTGATGTTGTGAAAAATAATTTAGAAGAAAAAAAGGATTATTTAAAAGAGTATTTGTCTTTGAAAGAAGAAAAAATTAGTAATTTTGAAATGGATCGTAAAGTAAAAGAAGCTTTTAATATTATTTTAAATTTAAAAAATGATTATCCTTCTCTTCAAAAAAATAATGGGATGAAAGAAATTTTGAGTGAAATAAAAGCAACAGATGAAAAATTATCTGCTGCTATCTCTTACTATAATCGTTATACTAGTCAATTAAATGAATATATAAGAAAGTTTCCTTCAAATATTATTGCCAAAATTCATGGTTTTTCGATCAAACCATTCTTTGATGGAAAAAATATGAATGATGAAGATATTATGGATTTTAAACTGTAGATAATTACAGTTTTTTTATGCTAATTTCTAGTCTTGATCTAACTTATTTAAATCCCAATCAATTGGTTCTTGATTATTTTGTTTTAAAAATTCATTTGTTTTCGAAAAAGGTTTGCTTCCAAAAAAACCATAATTTGCAGAAAAAGGACTTGGATGAGCACTGGTTAATACGAGATGTTTTGGATTAGTGATCAGTTCTTTTTTGGCTTTGGCAAAATTTCCCCACAAAATAAATACGATCGGTTCTTCTTTTTCATTTAAAACTTTAATAATGTAGTCTGTTAGTCGTTCCCATCCTAATTTTCTATGTGAAGCCGGAGTATCTTTTACCACAGTTAATACTGCATTTAATAATAATACTCCTTGATTCGCCCAACCTGTTAAATCGCCACAATTTCGAATTGGAATATTTAAATCGCTTTGCAATTCTTTATAAATATTTTGTAAAGATGGTGGAACTTTGATTCCTTTTTGAACAGAAAAAGATAATCCATGCGCTTCATGTTCTCCATGATATGGATCTTGTCCCACTATTACAACTTTTACTTTGTGGAAAGGGGTTAATTTTAAAGCATTAAATACATAATTTTTTGGCGGAAAAATTATTTTAGTTTGATATTCTTGATCAACAATAGATAAAAATTTTTTGAATCCTTCACTTTCCCATACTACTTTTAATTTTTCATCCCAATCATTTTGAATCATAATATATACCTCCTATTTATGATAAATTTCATGATTATTTATCTTAAAACTTCGATAAATTTGTTCTAATAAGATTCCTCTAAATAAACCATGAGGAAAAGTAAAATCAGAAAAAGAAAGGCTTTCGTTTTTCTTCTGTTTAATGCTTTTTGAAATTCCTAGTGAACTTCCAATAATAAAAGTAATATTGCTTGTTTTTACAAATAGTTCATCTATATGTTTTGCAAATTGTTCACTAGTATATTTTTTTCCTTCAATTTCTAAAGTAATGATATAGTCTTTTGGATTTAATACCTTAACGATACTAAGTGTTTCTTTTTCTAAAGTATCTTCATCTTTTAATTCGATTATTTCAAGTTTATGATATTTTTGTATTCTTTTTTTATAATCATCAATTAAATCTTTTAAATAGTTTTCTTTTATTTTACCTACACAAATAATTTTAATCATTATGAACCACCGTAATTTCGTTTTGTTTTGCACATATAATATTTTGAAAATGAATTTGATATTCTTCTAATGTATTACTAATGGTTTCCATCGCTTTTTCTTCTGTATTATTTTCTTTCGATAAATGCATTAAAACAATTTTTTTAGTTTGATCTCCAATTAGTTTGGTTAAATAAAAGCCTGCATCTTTATTGGATAAATGCCCACTGGTTCCAAGTACTCTTGTTTTTAACCATTTAGGATATGGTCCATTCATTAACATTTCAATGTCATGATTGCTTTCTAATAAGTAATAATTCTTGTTTTTTAATAATTCAAAATATTTCCGATTCAAGTATCCTGTATCTGTAATAGACACAATCGATAAGTTTTTATCTTCAATTAAAAAGTTTCTAGAATCCGTTACGTCATGACTTGTTTTGATTGTCGTAATTTTTAAGTTATCTAAATGAATTGTATCATCATAAATAATTATATTATCGTATGCTTCTAAATTTTTTAAATCAAAGAACATTTTTTGCGTTAAATAAACTTTAGGATGATATTTTTTCACAAATCGTTCTAAAGAGGCAACATGATCATTGTGAGTATGACTAATGATAATGGCTTCAATATTTTCTGGTGTTTCATCTATCTCTTTTAATTTTTCCGTAATATATTTTACATTTTTTCCAATATCAATTAATATTTTATGGTTATTGGAAGAAATAAAAGTCGAATTTCCTTCGGAACCACTTGCTAAAATACACACTTTCATTAATAAATACTCCGAGGATTTAACCATTTGCTTCCAGGGTGATGTGGATAACCTATTGATATTCCGAAATGAAGGTGAGTTCCAGTTGAAGAACCACTATTTCCCATCGTTCCAATAATTTGTCCACGATTTACAGTTTGTCCAACACTTACTTTAACATCTTGCGTTAAATGTCCATACATTGTGTAGTAATTATTGCTGTGTTTTACAATAATGTAGTTTCCATAACTCATACCACATCTAGATCCATAATAACCATAGTTTGAACAAGTGTTATTTGTTTCTACTACCGTACCTGGTTTTGCTGCATAAATTGGAGACCCAAATCCAGTACCTGAAATATCAAGCGCGTAATGGAATGATCCCCAACGCCATTCGAATCCAGAAGTGATAACGTATGGACGATTGGTCGGCCAACCCCAGTCTTTACCAGTTTCATTATAAGTTCCACTTCCTCCACCTGTTGTAACTTTTTTCTTTCCTACAGTTGTAATTTCATGAACCACTTCTCGCAGTGTCACAGAACTTAAAACAACTGCTCCTTGGTTTCTTTCTCCATTGGTTAATTTCACTTCTTGTGTTGTTCTTACAATACCTGTTACTCCAGCTTGTGTTACTTCACTATAATTGGATGGTTTACTATTATCTACTACTTCTTGCTTTTCATAAACCTGTTCGGTATCTTCTACTACATGTAATTCTTCTACTAAAGTAACAATAGGATTAATCAAATCAACAGATACTTCTTCTCCAATGGCTAAAAGACTTTCGGCACTTTTAAATCTTGGATTAGCAATTAAAAATTCTTGTGGATTTAATTTATTATCTTCAGAAATACTTGCAATCGTATCCCCTTTTTGAATGGTATAATTACTTGTACTTTTCTCTTTTCCAAATAATAAATATTGACTTAATTCGGTTGCATCTGTATAAATTTTATTTTTTACACTAATATTTGCTTCTTTAATTGTAATGTTTTCTTCAAAATACATGTGTTTGATAACTTCTCCAACGGTTGTAATTTCTTCTTGTGTATTATTAATATAATTTAAATAAGCTTCTTTATCTACAAATGCTGTTACTAATTTTTCTAGAGCATCTTTAAATATTTGTTGGTCTAAAACATACAATAAAATTTTCTTTTCAGGTTCTTCTTCGTTTTTTTCTTTTGTGATTGTTATAATATATCCTTTTACTGTAAAATCTCCATTTTCTTTTACTTTATTGTAGACATCAGAAGCAGTTGTAACTGTTTCATGAAATGTTTTATATTTTACAATTTCAAATCCATTGGGAGGATATACTTTATCCACTCCATATTGTTTTTTTATATCTGCTTGTTCTTCATTAATCATGTTTAGTAATTCATCATCATTATTAATGAGTCCAATTTTTTTACCATTTAAATAAACTTGATATACTTCTTTTGAAATATCTTTAAATCGATAACGGAATCCAAATAATACACAAATTAAAACAGTTACTCCTATAATACAGTAAAATATTATTTTTTCATTTTGCTTCATTTTTTAAAAATCACTCTCTTCTGCTTTTAAATAATTTTTAAAACTACTTTTATCTAGTTCAAATAGTAATTGATATAATCCTGTTCCACCACGACGATGTTTGGCAATAATTAAATCGGTTGGAACAATATTTTGTTTGTTTTCTGTCGTTTTGTTTTCGTAATAATCTTGTCGATTTAAAAATATAACCAAATCAGCATCTTGTTCAATGGAACCAGATTCACGTAAATCAGCTAATCTTGGTTGATTAGATTCTCTTCTTTCTGCATTACGTGATAACTGTGCTAATGCAATCACTGGAACTTTTAATTCCATTGCCATTGTTTTTAAACTACGTGATATTTCGGATACTTCGACTTGTCTTGATTCAGTTCTACCACCCGTTGTAACTAACTGTAAGTAGTCGATTACTACTAATCCTAGCCCTTTTTCAGAAGAATTTAAGCGACGACATTTGGCACGAATTTCTGGTGCAGTAATTCCTGCATTATCTTCAATATAAATATTGGTATCGGCAAGTTGACTTAATGCTTCATTGTAGCGTTTCCAATCATTGTGTCCAAGCATTCCGGTTTTTAATTTTTCTCCTTCGATTTGCCCTACTGAACTAATCATTCGATTTACTAATTGTTCTGCACTCATTTCTAAGTTAAAAATAGCTACTGCTTTTTCTGTATGAAAAGCTGCATTACAAGCTACATTTAAAGCAAATGCTGTTTTTCCCATACCAGGTCTTGCGGCTAATATAATTAATTCTCCTTCATGAAGGCCAGCTGTTGCTTTATCTAAATCATAAAATCCAGTTGTAAGTCCTGTAATAGCACTTTTGTTTTTCGCCATATTTTCTAGATTTTCTTGAGCCATTCGAAGAGCTGTGCTAATTGGGATGAGTTCACTTGTTTTTCTAGTTTTTACAACATTTAAGATTTTCTTTTCAGCTTGATCTAACACCATTGTTAAATCTCTGTCTTCTTCATATGTATCGGTTATGATGTCAGTTGCTGTATCTATTAATTTTCGACGGGTTGCTTTTTCTTTTACTATATTAATGTAATAATCTAAGTTGGCAGAAGTAGCAACACTATCAATGACTTCACTTAAATATGCAATTCCACCAATTGCATTTAAATTTTTTTGTTTGTCTAATTCATTTTTTACTGTTGTAATATCGATTGGAGTGCTCGCTTGATATAAACTTTTTAAGGCTTCAAAAATTTTTTTATTTGCTTCTTGAAAGAACATTTCAGAATCTATTTCTTCTACTATTTTTTCCATTGCAAAATCATTTAGAAAAGCTACTCCTAACACACTCATTTCTGCTTCAATATTTTGTGGCATTTTTCTAGAAGCCATAATATCACCTACTTCTTCAAGGTTACTTTTAATTCAAATTGTACTTTTTTATGTAATTCTATTTTTATGTTGTGAGTTCCAAGTGAATCAATTGGATTTTCTATTTTAATACATTTTTTATCAATTGTATATCCCATCTCTTTTAATTTTTCACTTATTTGTTTTGATGAAACATTTCCAAATACTTTATCTTCTTTTCCAGTTTTTACTTGAAATAAAATCTCTTTTTGTTTTAATTCATTTGCTATTTGAGTAAAATTTAATACTCTTTCATCTTCTATTTTTTTTCTTTCTGCTAATTCTTGATCTAATATTTTTTTACTTCCTTCTGTTACAGGAACAGCTAAACCATTCTTAATTAAAAAATTATTTGCATAACCATCTGATACATTAATGATATCATCTTTTTTTCCTTGCTTTTTCACATCTTGTAATAAAATAACTTTCATGGGAATTCCTCCTTTGATTCGTAATTTATTATAACAAAAAAGAGCCTTTAGTAAAAGCTCTATTATCTTTTTGAGAATTATTTTATAAAAGATTTTAAATTATAGTAATTGATTCTTTCTCACTTTAATAATTTATTTTTCATATTTATTATAACATTTAGAAATAATAAAATTATGTTTACTTTTTATAAACAATATTTTTTTAAAATTTTTTCTGCACTTTTTGTATTTCGTAATAATCGATTACTTAAATTACATTTTAAAAAATATGATAAATGACGTTGAAACTTTTCTTCTAATTCTTCAAATAATATTTTTCTGTTTATTTCCCTAATTCGGTTCATATATTCTTTTAGTATTTCTAATTCTTGAACATTTGCGTACCGAAGAAATGTCAAAAAAGCTCTGTCTGGTTTTTCAAATTCACTTTCTCGTTCATATAAATATCTAAATTGAAAGTCATTCAAAGAAGAGATTAATTTTATGTTACCATAATTTCCAAAATCATAAAAAGGAGAGATTTTTGGAGATTGATTAAACCATATTTCCGTATTTTTAGGATGACAGTCATTATCTCCTAAAAGCATTTGTATAATGAATTTTAAAAAAGTATTTAGTTTTAATGTTTCTACACAACTTTCACCATAGTCATGATATAAAAATTGATATATTTTTTTTAATTCTTGAATATTATACAAATGTATTAAAGACCAAACGCCTACTTCATTCATAATTGATTTTTTTTTACCAGTTTTTAGAATTATTTTTTGCTCATATTCTTCAATTATTTGATAAAGAGATTTCACTGGAAATCCTTCTTGATTGTAGTTTTTGGTTATAACTCCGTAATAATTATCATGAAATGCTAAATCATATTGCACATTTGATATTCCTAAAGCATTTAAAACATGACTCCAAAATACTTCAAAAATAGCTTGATTTATGGTTCCTTGTTTAAACAAAAATTTTTCTCTATTAATCTGTATCCATTCATAACTATACAGACCATCTAAATTTGCAGTACAAAATCGTTGTCTTTTATAATTCGTTTCATCTATCTGTAAAAAACCTTTTTTTCTTCTTATTTCATTCATAGGAAGTATTTTAACATTCTTCTTAAATTAGTCAATGAATTTTAAAAAAAAAGAATTGTTTTTTCAATCCTTTATTTTACAAATGGTATTAATGCCATAAATCTAGCATATTTAATTTGTTCTGCAATGTGTCTTTGATGTTTTGCACAAGCTCCAGTCATACGTCTTGGCATAATTTTTCCTTTTTCATTAATATATTTGTTAATGATCATTACATCTTTATAATCGACACTTTTTCCAGCACACATTTGACAAATTTTTTTCTTTTTACGTCTAAATTCAGCCATAATTAGTCTCCTTTCCATTAAAATGGTAAATCATCGTCGGATAAGGCTATTTCTTCTCCAAAATCTTTAAATGGATCTTCTCCTATATTTGCTGTTGGGGTTTCATTTGTTGCATAATTGTCTTGATACATTGGAGGTTCTTGTGGATATGGTTCATTTTGTTGATATCCCATATCATTCCCTCCACGTGATCCTAAAAATGTTACATTATCCGCAACAATATCTGTTGTATATCTTTTTGTACCATCTTGTCCATCATAGCTTCCAGTTTGTATTCTACCTTCTAATGCTACTTGGCTTCCTTTGGTACAATATTTTGCAATATTTTCTGCTTGTCTACGCCATGCAATACAATTAATAAAGTCTGCTCCACGTTCTCCATTTTGTCCAGTAAACGGTCTTGAAACAGCAATCGTAAATCTGGTAACTGAAGTACCTGTACCTGTAGTACGCATTTCTGGATCTCTTGCAAGTCTTCCGATCAAAATTACTTTATTCATTATTTTTACTCCTCGTCTAATCTAATTATTAAATGTCTTAGAATATTTTCATCTAGTTTAATTTTTCGATCGAATTCAGCAATGGCTTCTTTGTTTGCTTCTACTTGCATTACATAATAATATCCACTAATTTCTTTTTTAATAGAATAAGCAAGTTTTTTTTCACCAAGTTCTTTCATTTCGTTTACCTTTGCTTTTTCTGCAGTTAAGATATTTTTTGCATTATCAGCTGTTTTTTTTATATCTCCACTTTCTTGTGTTGCTTTTACGATAAACATGATTTCATATTTTTTCATTTTTTACACCTCCTTATGGTCTTAAGCGGCTTTTACTCAAAGGTAAAAGCAAGGAGTAATTTCTTACTCGTAATTGATTATAGCAGAAAAGAAAATGTTTGTAAATGTTTCTTTTCTATTAAATTTTATTCGATTTTAATGCTTCTATCACTTTTTTTAAATTAAATTTAAAAATAATTTTTTTTATTTTTAAGAAAGATATCTTGATCATTTTAAAAAAAATCTGATTCTTTTACATTTGTACTAGATTCTAAAACTTTTTCTAATATTCTAGTGTATTCAGAACCTTGCGAGATTACTGGCTGATAATCATTTAAGTCACTTCTACTTGATAAAGAACAAGGAATGATATTAATTTCTGTATCTATTAAAACTCCATCTTCAAAGGAAAACGTTTCTTGAAAAATCATGGTATCTTTATCACTTGGATTTCGATTTCCTCCAAATACAAAATTTCCTAAAGAATAAACAATATATTTTCCTTGGTATTGTTCTATTCCCTGTAATACATGAGGGTGATGTCCTATTACTAAATCTGCTCCTTTTTCAATTGCATATCTTCCAATCGATTCTTGAACTACATTTTGTTTATATTCTCTTTCTATTCCCCAGTGATATGTTAAAATGATTAAATCTGTATTGTTTTCATGAAAATATTGAATTGCTTTTTCTGTATTTTCTTTTGCGCTTGTTTCATCCCATCCGGTAATACCAGCTAATCCAATTTGCATTTCTTGAACTTCTATAATGGAATAATCTTCATATCCAAAATAAGGAATATTTGCTTTTTTTAAAGCTTCTATAGTATCCGTATATCCTTCTTCTCCATAATCATAAGTATGATTATTTGCAAGATTTACTACTTCAACACTTCCTGATTTTAAAATATTTGTATAGTCAAAATCTCCTTTAAAATTAAATTTCTTTGTTACTTTAGTTGTCGAATCAGTAAATGTAGTTTCTAAATTTGCAATGGTTAAATCATCCTTTGATAATACTTTATTTACTCCCTGAAAAAAATAACTAAAATCACGATGATTCGAATCTAGTATATCTGTAAAGCTTCCATTGTACCCAAAATTAGTGTCTGTTCCCAAGGTACAGTCACCAACCGCACTAATTGTAATTTCTTTCTTTTCCACTTTCGGAACTTGAAATTGTTTTTCTTCTTTTTCTATTTTTTTTATCTGGTTATCCAATGCAGAAAAACCAATGTTTTTTCGAAAGTCTGAGTCTAAGGTTTCTTTCTTTACCTTTGGATTTTCTAAATTCATTTTAACTTTTCCGCTACCACTTGATATTATAACCATGGCAGAACTAATAGCTAATAAAGCTAATTTTAAAATTTTTAATTGATTTTTCATAAAATTTCTCCTAAACAGAAGCTATTATAATATAAAAATTTCAAAAAAAAAAGCCTAAATGGCTTTTCAATTTTAATCTTTGGAATTTCCAATTATACTTAATAAATGTAAGAAAATATTAATGTAATCTAGGTATAATTCTAAAGCACCAATAATTGCTACATTTTCTTCTGGAATGTCGCTATTGGCTAATCCTTTTATTTTTTGAACATCATATGCAGTAAATCCGACAAATATCAAAATAGCTATAATTGAAATAATAAGGTCAAATTGGCTACTTCCTACAAACATATTGATAATCATACAAACGATAACACCAATTAATCCCATTAATAAATATGTTCCGATTCTTGTTAAATCAAAATTTGTGAAATATCCAATTGCACCAAAGATCGCAAAAATTACTGCAGCTATTACAAATACATAAAGTATTGATGTAAGATTGTAAATCACAAAAATTGATGAGAATGTTAATCCACTTACAAAAGAATAAAGCAAGAAGAATATTTTTGCAGTAATTCCATTCATTTTTGCTGCTCTAGCTGATAAGATTAATACTAAAATAAGCTCCGCAATCACTAAAATCCAATGAATTCCACTTGAAAATATGTTAAATAACATTTTTTCATTTAATGATACGACATAACCAGTTGCAAACGTAACAATTAAACCAAGAGTCATCCATAGGAATACTTTTGGCATTAATTTATTTTCCATAAAAATCCTCCTAAAAATATATATGAATTAGTATATCATTAATATTAATTTTTGTAAATTTTTATATCAATTATTTTAATCATTTTTTCTTATGATATATTTCTATTATTAACCAAAAAAAGCCGGAAATACACATCATGATATGTGCAACAAATACTTTTTTGGTTCCTTTGTAAGTTAATTCATAAATTCCATTTTCATTTAATTCTGCTTCTAAAAAGCCATTTTCATTTTCTTTTAATGGAATTTCTTTTTGGTCTTTTTTTAATTGATAACCCAAATAAAAGATTCTTGGAAATTCTATTTTTATTGTTTTGACCTCTTGGATTTCAAATGTTAAATCTGGTACAGAATTATTAATAATTTGTATTAAGCCATTACCAGAAATAATTTTTATTTCTTGATTTCTGTTTTGATAATACTCATAATTTCGAATTACTTTTTCTGGTAAATACTCTTCTTGATTTCCCATACCTAAATTATAATTGATTTGATTAAGATCAACTTTTTCTTCAGATACATGGTATGTATTATAATAACTTCCTATTAAAGCGAAGAAACCTAAAATAATACAAGCTTTGGTAAAACATTTTCTTTTTTCTATTTTCTTTAAACAGAGACAAAAAATTAAAATTCCTCCAAATGCAACATATATGCAAAGTCTCCATGGAAATTGTAATGTTTGCAATATATCAGGAGTATAAACCCAAGGAAATATAGAAGTTGTCATTATAAAAGAAATGATTGTGAATAACAAAATACTTATCCACACTTTATTTTTCCAAAGTTTTGTTTTAAAAATATAATATATTCCATATAGAAGTCCTATCGTAACTATTAGCTGAAGATGGTATCTTATAAAATTATATGTGTGAGGTAATAAAAAGGAGAAATATTGGGAAAGACCAATGGCACTATATTGTAAATCTCCTTTTCCCGTTATGTAATAGGGAATAAAAATAGCGTAACTTCCATTTATTTTATGTTCTAGTATGGATATCCAAAAAGGAGAAGTAAAACATAATATAATCATACTAGATAGCCCAAAATATTTGATGTTCTTGAAAGAAAAGAGTTTTTTATAATATATTGGAACAAAAGATACAATAAGTATAAGCGTGAAATAAATCGCCATAGCTAAATGAGAGTAGAGTAAAATAATGTATCCTATAGTAAAATATGAAAAAAATTTTTTTTCATTATCTTCTAAAAGATATAAAAGCCCTAAAAAAATGATAGGAATTGCTATTGGTACAAATATTTCTGAAAATGCATCTCGAATAAATATTTCTGATAAATGATAAGGTGCAGACATATAAAAAAGAGAAGCTAAGGTTGCTATTTTTTTGTTTTTGAATATTTTTTTAGTTAAGAAAAAGAAAGTGATTCCAGATGCTAAGATCGTTATCCATTGAGTTAATCTCATTCCAATAACCACATTGTTACAAATTTTTGTATTGTAAGCAGCCATTAGATGAGGAAGATTAGGATAAAAAAGTCGAGTACCATAGCCAAAATTATTTGCTATATTTGGTAAAGGTTCTTTTGCCAAAGGATTTTTCCATGTAATTTGCTTGGATAATACAGATATATTAGCCACATGAAAATTAGTATCATGTCCTTTGTAATAACCATTTTTTAAGGATGGTATCATAATTAGGATACTAAAAATAAATATGATTATAAAGTATTTTAAATTTTTTTTCATTTTGAAACTCCTATAAAAAAATAGATAAAAAATTTTTATCTATACATTAAATCGAAAATATACAATATCGCCATCTTGCATGGAATATTCTTTTCCTTCTAAATTTAATTTGCCAGCTTCTTGTACTTTTTTTTCGTCTTTTAATTCATATAAATCTTCATATTTCATGATTTCAGCTTTGATGAATCCTCTTTCGATATCACTGTGTATCAGACCAGCACATTTTTTCGCATTCATTCCTTTTTTAAAAGTCCATGCTCTCACTTCATCTTTTCCTACAGTAAAAAATGTTTGCAGTCCTAATAAATCATACGTTGTAAAAATTAGCTTATCTAATCCACTAGAATGAATTCCTAATTCATTTAAAAATTCTTGTTTTTCTTGTTCTTCTAACTCAGCAAGTTCACTTTCCATTTTAGCTGACATAACAATCATATTTGTATTTTCTTTTTTAGCATATTCTAAAACTTTTTTGGTATATTCATTTTCACCTACACTTGCATCTTCCTCACTCACATTAGCTGCATAAATAAGAGGCTTTAATGTAATAAAATTAAAGGCTTTTAAAAGAAATTTTTCTTCTTCCGTCAATTGAATTAATCGAAGAGGGATATTTTGTTCTAAAGATGATTTACATTTTTTTAGAATTTCTACTTCTAGTAAAGCATCTTTATCTTTTGTTGTTTCTGCCTTTTTTGTAATTCTTTCTAAACGATTATCAACAATTTCTAAATCAGAAAGAATGAGTTCAATATTAATAATTTCAATATCTCTAATCGGATCTATTTCTCCTTCTACATGAGTAATATTTCCATCTTGAAAACATCTAACTACCTCAACAATTGCATCAACTTCACGAATGTGAGATAAAAATTTATTGCCAAGCCCTTCTCCTTTACTTGCACCTTTTACAAGACCTGCAATGTCAGTAAATTCAAATGTAGTTGGTACTAAACTCTTTGGTAAATATAAGTTTTCTAAAAATTCTAATCTTTTATCTGGCACTGTTACTACTCCAACATTTGGATCAATTGTAGCAAAAGGATAATTTGCCGCTAAAATATTTTTTTTGGTAATGGCGTTAAATAAAGTTGATTTTCCTACATTTGGAAGACCTACTATTCCTGCTTTTAATGACATAATAATCACCTTTCTATAAAATTGAAGTTCCATTGATTCCAATTGGAAGTCCTATTACATACCATACAATTAAAATGAGTAACAAAAGACCACCACATATTACACTATAAGGAATTTGATACTTTAATGATTTAAACAGACTTATCTTTTTTTCTGAAGTATCATATTTATCAATCATTGCTAAATAGATTACAAAATATGCCATAAGAGGTGTTAAACCCATTGTTACACATTCTCCAAATCGAAATATTACTTGTGTAAATTGTGGGGTGATTCCTGCATTCATAAATGTTGGAATAATACTTGGTGCTAAAATGACCCATTTTGAAAGAGAAGAAGGAATAAAAAAAGTAGATATTGCAGTAACAAAGAATAATAAAACAATTAAGGGTATACCTGTAAAATTTAAACTTGTAAATAATCTCGCTAATGATGATACGATTATTTCTCCAATATTCGTGTATCGATAAATACTTATAAAAGTTGAAGCAAAGAAAATTAATACTAAAGCTTTCCCGATTCCATCTAATGAATGGCCCAAAGTATCCACAAAGTCTTGATTATTTTTTATGGTTTTTGCTCCAATTCCATAGAAAAATCCAATTATGACAAAAAACATTGTTACAACAAATACAAAACCATTGCTAAAAAAAGAATTGTAACTAAATAATTTATCAATATAAAATCCTTGACTATTATCTAATAAGTTCCCTCCACCTGGTAACCATGGTGTAATTTGATAAATAAAGAATAAAATATAAATAATTCCTGCAATTGCACTAAATATTAGTCCCCTTACATTTTTTCTTGTTATTTTTAATTCTTCAATATCTGTTTCTGGTATTTCGTATTTATCTAATTTATTAACTGTATATTTTTCAGTAATGATCGTAATTGCAGTAGAAATTGTAAAAATAGAAACTAACATGATAAATATAAAACTTGTTGTAGCAAAACGAAAATTAGGATCTAATATTTTTGCACCAATAATTGTTTCTGAAATTAAAGAACTATCAATACTAGTTATAAAAAAACTTAAACCACTTCCACAGGTAAGACCTGCAAAAGATGCAATAATTCCAATCAGAGGATTTCTCTTTCCATATTTAAAGATTAAAGCACTTACAGGAATCATGATTATATAAGATAAATCTCCCATAAAAGATGCAATCACGCTAACAAATACAATTAAAAATGTAACTGTATTTTTTTTCATTTTTCTTGTTAATAAAGATAATGAAGTTTTTAAAAATCCACTTTTTTCCATAACTCCAATACCAATTAAAATGATAATGAGACTACTTAGTGGAATAAAAGCAACAAAATTTGCTACGGTAGAACTAAAAATATATTTTATTCCATGAAAAGAAAATAAGTTATCTACTTTTAATAATTCTGTAGAATATTCCAATGAATTAGGATTTATTTTATATTGAACCGATTGCACTCCCATTAATGTTAAAATCCCACTTATTACAATGGTAAGTCCAATTAACATAATAAGTGTCATAATTGGATGGAGAGTCATTTTATCTTTTAAATTACTTACTTTCATTTTTCTCACCTATTACTTTTTTACATTTTTTTTCAAATTCTAAGCGATCCATCATGATTTCTCTTCCACAATTCACACATTTTAATTTTATGTCTACTCCTACACGAGTGATTATCCATTCATTATAACCACAAGGATGTCCTTTTTTCATGATTACGTGATCTTGTAATTTATATTTTTTTTCCATTATGCACCTCTATTTGTGGGTATGGAATCTTTATGTTCTCTTTTTCATAAGCCAATTTGATTTGTTTTAACATTTCTCTTTTTATTTGCCATTGCATATCTTGCTTGCAAGAAATGGAAATTGCATAGTTGATGGCATGATCAGTCATTTCATCAATTCCTAGATATTTACTTTCCTTATAAACTTCTGGTATGTTTAAAGCATTTTCTACAATTTTTTTTAAAATTTTCTCAACCTTTTCAGTAGATTCTTCATAGGCAGTTGAAACTTTAATTATTAAATTTGCTTTTTGTTGACTTAAATTAATAATAGAACTTATATTTCGATTCGCAATAACATAAACTTCTCCACTTACTTTTTTTATTTTCGTATTTTTTAAGCCCATTTCAATGATTTCTCCAGTAAAATCGTTATATGTGACAATATCTCCAATTACAAAATAATTATCTAATATGATAAAAATTCCACTAATTAAATCTTCTATGGTAGATTGTAATGCTAAACCTAATACAGCACCAGCTATACCTAAACTTGCCAAAAGAGATTTTGTATCTACTTCATAAATATTTAAAATAATTATTATTATTAAAAAATATATAATATATTTAATAAAGTTTTGAATTAATTTTACAATTGTATTTCTTCTTTTTATTTCATATTGTGTTTTTCCTCTGATAATAATACGTTTTGTAATTTGCATTAAAATACGTATTATAATAAATCCAAAACTTAAAACGATAATTGGTCCTATTATTCTTTTTTGTAAAAAAAATGATGTTACTAAATTAATTACATTCATTTTTATTCACCTTCTACACGTATTCCTAAAATTTCTAAAATTCGTTCTAAATCTTTATCCGAATCAAATGGGATTTCTATTTTTCTTTCTTTTATTTTTACTTTTGTTCCCACTTTTTCTTGAAAAATTCGCTCATAAATGGTATTTCGTATATTTTTTGTTTCCATCATACGATTTACCTTATTTTTTTTCGGAATATTCTCTTCCGAAATTAACTTTTCAATGTCACGAACACTCATAGAATTTTGAACAATTTTTATAGCTAGTTCGTTTATTTTATCATTGTCTTCTATTTTACTAAGAGCTCTTGCATGGCCCATACTAATTTTCTTCTCTTTTACTAAATCTTTGGTTTTTAATGGTAAATTAATCAAACCCAAAAGATTGGTTACATAACTCCTACTTTTTCCAAATTTTTTTGCAAATTCTTCTTGAGTCATTCCACTCACTTTAATAATATTTGCATAGGCATTGGCTTCATCAATTGGATTTAAATCTTCACGTTGAATATTTTCTATTAAAGCAATTTCCATCATTTCTTGATCAGAAAATTCTTTTACGATGGCTGGTATCTTTTCTAAATTCGCTAATCTTGCAGCTTTGGTTCTTCTTTCACCAGCAATTAATTCATATCCTTTAATACTATTTTTTACTAAAATTGGCTGTACAATTCCAACTTCTTTTATGGAATCTGCTAATTCTTGTAAGGTTTCATCTACAAAAGTTGTTCTAGGTTGATATGGATTACTTCGAATCTCACTTAATGGTATTTCAATGATATCACTCGATTTTGCTTCTTTAATTATATCTTTTTCAAAATTATCAAAATCAATTACTTCATTTGAAAATAATTGTTCTAATCCTTTTCCTAATGCTTTTCTTTTAGTTTCCATTTCTACTAATCACTTCCTTTGCTAGATTTTGATAGGCAAGGGTAGCACGGCTGGTTGGATCATAATCACTGATTGGTTTTCCATGACTTGGAGCTTCTACTAATCGAACTAACCGTGGAATAATCGTATTAAATACTTTGCTTTTAAAGCATTTTCTTACTTCTTCAATGATTTCTAATCCAATATTGGTTCTACCATCTAACATTGTTAAAAGTACTCCTTCTATTCTAAGATCTGGATTCATATTATTTTGAACCATAATAATAGAATTTAACAGTTGAGTAATTCCTTCTAAAGCAAAATATTCACATTGAACTGGTATGATAACAGAATCGCTAGCAACCAAAGCATTCATAGCAGATAGTCCAAGTGATGGCTGACAATCAATAATAATATAATCATATTTTTCCTTAATCCCTTCAATTGAATTTCTTAATTGCTCATTTTGACGAAACGTATTATCTTCTAACATTTTTTTTACAAATTCTACATCGATTCCAGCCAAATTTATCGTCGATGGAATGACAGATAAATTTTTAAATTTTGTCTTAATTATGGCACTTGTAATTTCACATTTTCCAGAAATTACATCATAAATATCTTCTGTAAAATCATTTGCATTTAATCCTACTCCAGAAGAAGCGTTGCCTTGAGGATCTAAATCAATTAGCAGTGTTTTTTTTCCTTCTTTTCCTAAAGCGGCAGCAAGGTTGATACTTGTAGTGGTTTTTCCCACACCACCTTTTTGATTTACTAAAGATATAATTTTTGCCATAATACCACCTTCATTTAGTCGCTATTGATATTTTAACACAATAAGTATTTTTTGTCTTTAGAAAATCAGAGTTGATTTTACTTTTTTTGTTCTTTTAAAACTCTCCATGATTTTATCATTTCTTTTTCTTCTTCCCATATTTTTAACGTCTCTTCAAACTTTTTCATATCTTTAGTAGTAAATAATTTCTGTTCTTTCATATAACTAAGAAATAATTCTGGTTCTTCATAAAATAATTTTTCTGATAATTCCATTATTTTAAAATTTTTTTTCGAAGTATTTTTGTTTAATGTGTTATGTGCTTGATTGATATTGATTTGAATATAAGTTAATTGTTTTGTTAATATTTCATTATGATACAATATTTTTCCTTTTTTAATCGCTTCTTCTTTTGATATATTAGATTTAAAATTTAAAATAATATATTTCATATTCTTCCAATCAATTTTTTCATATTTGGAAATTGCTTTTTTATTTTTATCTAAAAACAATTCTAAAAATGGAATATTATCCATACAAAGAAATACATAGTAATATTTCATAAATCACTTCCTTTTGACACACTTTAGCATAATCTAAAAAGTCCGTCAAAAATTAGTTTTTCTATTTTTTTTCCTTTTCTTTTTTGAATTGTTTATTTTAGTATTCCAATTTATCTTATTTGCATTAATTTTAATTTGATTTTATTAATTCATGAAAAAAAGAAGATTTTTATTTTTTATCTTCTTTTTTCAAAGCTTCTTTTAGTTCTTCTTTATTCATCTTAGTATAACCTTTAATTCCATGCGATTTTGCTAATTCACGTAATTTTAATAAAGTTGGTTCATCATCTTTACTATTGTCTTCTTCTACTATTTTTCCAGTTAATACTAATGATTCAATTTGCTCTTTTGTTAAAGTTTCTCGTTCCATTAAAGCATCACTTAAAAGCATTATTAATTCTTTATTTTTCTTTAAAATGTCTTTTGCTTTATTATAACATTCTTCAATAATCTTTCTTGCTGCTTGATCAATTTCTAATGCAACTTGATCCGAATAATTTTTTGATTTATTGTAATCTCTTCCAAGAAAAATTCCTTCTTCTTTTTGTTCGTATTGCATAGGTCCTAAATCACTCATACCATATTCAGTTACCATACTACGTGCTATATTTGTAGCTCTTTTAAAATCATCACTGGCACCAGTTGTAATCTCTCCTAAAAATAATTCTTCACTTGCTCGTCCTCCAAGTAGACCTGTAATCATAGCAAGCAATTCATTTTTAGATAAAATTGACATTCTTTCTTCTTTTGGAAGCATCATGGTATATCCTCCTGCACTTCCTCTTGGAATGATAGTAATTTTATGTACTTCATTGGCATCTTCTAATTTAATTCCAATCACAGCATGCCCTGCTTCATGAATACTTACTAGACGTTTTTCTTTTTCGGTAATTTTATGAGAAGTTTTGGCAGGTCCCATTAAAACACGATCTGTTGCTTCATCAATATTATCCATTGTAATCGATTCTTGATTTTTTCTTACGGCAAGTAGTGCTGCTTCATTTAATAAATTTTCTAAGTCGGCTCCACTAAATCCTGGAGTTCTAAGGCTTATATTTTTTAAATTTACATTTTTAGAAAATATTTTATTTCTAGCATGAACATTTAAAATTTCTTCTCGCTCTTTGGCATCTGGTAAATTCACGGTTACTTGTCGATCAAATCTTCCAGGTCTTAAAAGAGCTGGATCTAATACATCGGGACGGTTTGTAGCAGCAATAATAATAATTCCTTCATTTGCCCCAAATCCATCCATTTCAGTTAATAATTGATTCAGTGTTTGTTCTCTTTCATCGTGTCCTCCACCAATTCCAGAACCTCTTTGTCTTCCAACTGCATCAATTTCATCAATAAATATTAAGCATGGAGCATTTCTTTTTGCATCTTTAAACATTTCTCTGACACGACTTGCTCCAACTCCGACGAATAATTCAACGAAATCTGATCCACTTATGTAGAAAAATGGTACATTTGCTTCACCTGCAACAGCTTTTGCCAGTAATGTTTTACCTGTTCCTGGAGGCCCTACTAATAAAACACCTTTCGGAATACGAGCACCCAATTTTTGAAATTTCTTAGGACTCTTTAAAAAATCAATTAATTCTTTTACTTCTTCTTTTTCTTCTTTTAAGCCAGCAACATCAGTAAATTTAATCGATCCACCATCTTCACTTAATTTTGCACGACTTTTTCCAAAGTCCATACTTCCTTTATTACTATTTGCCATTTTAGAAAATAAGAAGTAAGTAAAGACAACCAATAATAATAATGGAACAACATTTACTAATACATACATCCATGAAAATGTTCCAGGATCTGCATTGGTTTCATATAATTTTAAATTGTTTGATTCCGCATATTTTGTAATTGTAGAAATATCAGCTTCCACTACTTTTGCCTGAAAGGTTTCATTTTCTTTGTAATTGTTTAATTTCCCTTCAATGTAATAAATGCTTTCATCACTACTTGGAGTAATTGCAATTTCAGTAACAGTTTTAGATGAAATTGCATTCATTAATTCTCCTGTGGTTAATTCATGGTTGATTACACGTCCCATATTTAAAACGGATAACACAATAAATATAACAAGAATTAATACAACATAGGGAAATAAATTTTTAATCGTATTAACATTATTTTTTCTTGGCATAATTTTTCTCCTTACTAAAACTATATTTATATATTATATCACACATTTCTTCTTTTTCTTTATCAAATTTTGATTTTTTGAGTCCTGGAATCCACAAAATTTCACCAGATGAATCTATTAAAATTGGCCAGTTATCTCTTTGATCTAATGGTACTTTTTTGTTTATGAAAATATCCTTTAATTTTTGATGACCATTCGAATTCTTTACAGTCATTTTATCTGAATTTTGTCGATTTCGTAGATAAAGAGGAAATTTAATTTCTTCTTTTCTCAACCGCAATATATTATTACTTTTTTCATCCGATTTGTCAACTTTTTTAATTTGAATTCCAAATATATTTGCTTCTTCTTTTAATTCTATTTGAAATGGTTTAACTTTATTATTATTTCTAATTTGAAAAATATCATAACTTTTAATAGCAATTTTTCCTAATGGTAAATTTCTTTTTTCACTACTTTTCTGATTATGAATCATTTCTAACATCAAATCTAAATGCTTCTCGTTAATTGCTTCTATTTCATTATTGTATATTTTTTCAAAATAAGCTTTGATTACTTCTCTTTCTATAAATGGATCTAGTTTTATCACCTCAGTAATTAGTAACGTATCATTCTGAAGGCAATTCGTCAATGCATCATTTATAAATTTCACAAGAAATTCATTTATTCGACACATATTTTCTTGAAATTGTAAAAATTTATAATGAACATTTGGATTTTCTTTTTTTAAAAATGGCAAAAGATGAATTCGATATCGATTTCTTGTATATTTTTCCGAAAAATTACTTTGATCAATTACGTATGGTATATTATTCTTATCATTATAATTTTTAATTTCTTCTTTCGTTTTGGTGATAAGTGGTCGGATTATGGTGTAATTTTCTTTGTGACTTATTTTAGAAAAACCCAAATATCCTTTTCTAGAGCTTCCTCTTGTTAATCTCATTAAAATTGTTTCGATTAAGTCATCTCCATGATGAGCGGTCATAAAATAATTAACTTGATATTTTTCTATTATTTGTGTATAAAATTCTTGTCGCATTTGATGAGCTTGTTTATGAAAATTACCTTTCTTATATTCTTTAAATTCTGTACCTTCAAAAATAATATTATTTTTTTCACAATATTGTTTTACAAATTCATATTCTTTTTTGCTTTCTTTTCTTAAATTATGATTAATATGTGCACATATTATTTTTAAATCTTTTTCTGGTTTTATAAGGAATAATAAAGCAAGTAAACACATAGAATCAGGTCCACCAGAACATGCTATCACAACAGAATCTTTTTTATTTAATATTTTTTTTAAATCATTTACTACTTTTTTCAAGAAAATCACCTTTTGCTTTTTTTGCTAAATTTTAAAGAAGTTTAAATGTAAGCCTTTCTTTTTTCGGAACCATTAAATTTGCATTTAATAGTTCATAATTTTCAGTTATGGTTATAAAAATTTGACGATCAATGTAATTAAGAGCTGTTTTTACTTTATAATAATCATTAGTTTTCACACTACATAAAATTAATTTCTTCTTTTTTTCTGAAAATCCACCTTGCATTTCAAAGATGGTAACATCATAATGTAGCTCTTGAGTTAAATAAGCAATTACTTTTTTATATTGTTTCGTTTGAATATAAAATACTTTATTTTGATTCATACCTATAATAGTTTTATTACTTATATTACTAATTAAAAGAAGCGCTATAACGGAATAGAGAAAGGATTCTACTCCAAAAATAAATCCTCCTAATAAAACGATTAATCCATCAATATAAATCATTGATAAATTCATGGGAATTTTAAACTTTTTTTCCGCTATTTGGTTTAAAATATCAGTTCCTCCCGATGTAAAATTGTTTTTAAAAAGCATTCCATATCCAATTCCACTAATAACACCGCCTAATAAGGTTATTAATAATGGATCTAAATTGGCAATCACAATAAATTGATTGATATTTTCAGTAAAGTTTATAAAAAGCGGCAATAAAATGGAGCCTAAAATGGTATTTTTTGTTAATTCTTTTCCAAGTATTATGTAACTTAATATTAATAGTAAAAAATTCATTATAAAAATAAATATACTTTCATTTATAAAAAAGAGCTTTTTTATTACGATAGCTAGCCCACTTATTCCACCAGTATCTAAATCGTATGGAGAAAAAAATAAATTATAAGAAATTGCTACTAGAAATATACCAATTGCAACATTTCCATATTTTTTTATTTTTTGCATATTATTCCACCTTTGTTTTTAAGACTGATTTCATGATATCTAAAATATCTCCATCTAATATTTTATCCACATTACTCGATTCATACTCACTTCTTAAATCTTTTATTAATTTATAAGGTTCTAAAACATAGTTTCTAATTTGACTTCCCCATTCATTACTTAGATTTTCTCCTTTTATTTGATTTAATTCTCTTTCTTTTTTTTCTTGTTCAATTTGATAAAGCTTACTTTTTAGCATTTTCATCGCTTGATCTTTATTTTTTAATTGACTTCTCTCATTTTGACACGTCACTACGGTTTTAGTAGGTAAATGAGTAATTCGAACTGCAGAATTAGATGTATTAACAGATTGACCTCCTGCTCCACTACTATGATATACATCTATTTTTAAATCACTTTCTTTAATTTCAATATCAATATCATGGTTAAATTCTGGTGTAACGCTTACAGAAGCAAAACTAGTATGTCTTCTCGAGTTAGAATCAAAAGGTGAAATTCTTACTAATCGATGAACTCCTTTTTCTACTTTAAAATAACCATAAGCAAAATCTCCTTTAACTAAAAGAATTGCACTTTTAATTCCTGCTTCTTCACCTTTTTGTTCATCAATCACTTCATAACTATAGTTATTTTTTTCACAAAATCTTTCATACATTCGTAATAACATACTAGCCCAATCGCATGATTCTGTTCCGCCAGCTCCAGGATGAATTTCTAAATAACAATTTAATTGATCAAAATTTCCATTTAATAAAGTATTCATTTCTAATTGTTCAATTATACTTTTTTGTTCATTTATTTCCTTTTCCATGAACCTTAATTCATTTTCTTCACAAATATTTATCAATTCTAAATTGTCAGTTAATGATTTTTTTGTTTTCTCAAGTTGCTCAACAATTTTTTTTAAACTTACTAACTCTTTGTTTAATTCATTCGCGATTTCTATATTACTCCAAAAATTTTCTTGTTTCATTTCATTTTCTAAGATGGTTATTTTTTCTTTTTTTTGTTCTAAGTCAAAGTGACCTCCCAATTGTATTTATTTTTTCTAATAATGATTCGAAAAGACTTTTCAATTCTGTTTTATTCATAAGTATTCCTCCTTATTTATTATAACAAAATTTTAAAAACATATAAAATAACTTTAACTATATTTTTAATTTAACTTTTTTAATAATCATATTTTTAACAAAAGAATGAAAGCTTTTAAAATGAAAAAAAGTATTGAAATTTTTTCAATACTCTTTCAATTTTTCAAAGTTATAATTATTTCTCGTTGTATTATTTTTTGTTAATAATTATTGCAATGATAGCTCCTAAAGCTATAACAATTCCTGTGATAACATACCAGATTAAAGTGTTTGACTCTTTTGGTATTTCTTCTTGAACTTTTTCATCTTGTTTTTCTATTTCATTTTTATAATCTATTAGTAATTTTCCAAAAGATTTCAATTCCAATTCAATTTGATTTGGACTTAAAGCTTTATAATCTAAATTTTCATAAGCATTTCCACGATTAATCAGATATATTCCTTCTAAATCTTTCTTATTATTCAGATTAATAATTAATTTAATCTTTTCTGATGAAATATTAATTTCTTTTTCTTTGGAATCTTCTAAATATAATTCGAAATACTCTGAATCTTCTCCAAATTTTTGTTTTAAAGTTTTTGTAAGCTCAAAATCTTCTTTTTTTAGTACAAAATTAGTTAAGTTTTCACTTGTTAAAATACTTGCTTTAATATTTGAAATAGTAAAGTCAACATATTTTGTTTGATTTTCCTGCTTATTGTAATTTGGTAATGTATAATCTTTTATTACAATTTGATTATCTACTTTGTTTTCAGGAATAATAATTGGTTTTTCTACTTTCTTTTGAATCCAATTTACGATTGCTTTTGCTGTTCCTTTGTTTCCAGCTTGATCCATAAATTCAAATGTAAATTCTCCATTTTCTTTAAAAGTATATTTATTTGATCCATTATTATTTAAAATGGTAACATCTGTTTCATCAAATGTAATCATTGCCATAACATTTTGATCTGTTACTTTTTTGTTATCATAAATAATTGTTGCCGTTGGTGCAATTTTATCAATCCAATCGACGATAGCTTTTATACTTCCTTTATTTCCAACTTGATCTATATATTCAAATGTAAATTCTCCATTTTCTTTAAAGATCACTGTTTTCAAACCATTATTATTTAATAATTTTACTCCATCTTGTAATTCTATGGTTGCTATTACATCTTGATTCGTTAATTCTGTTTTATCATAAGTAATAGTCGCAATTGGTTTTTCTTTTTGAATCCAATTTACCATAGCTTTAGCTGTTCCTTTGTTTCCAGCTTGATCCATATACTCAAATATAAATTCTCCATTTTCTTGGAACGTATAAGTATTTAGTCCTTGATTATTCAAAATTTCTACATCTTTTTTATCAAAAGTAATCGTTGCAATTACGTCTTCTTTGGTTAATTCTGTTTTATCATAGGTAATGGTTGCATTTGGTATTACTTTATCAATCCAATCTACAATAGCTTTTATACTTCCTTTATTTCCAGCTTGATCTATATATTCAAATATAAATTCTCCATTTTCTTGGAATGTATAAGTATTTAGTCCTTTGTTATTTAGGATTTTTACATTTTCTTTATCAAAACGTATGGTTGCTATTACATTTTGGTTGGTTAATTCTGTTTCATTAAATGAAATGGTTGCATTTGGTGCTTCTTTATCGATCCAATTTACCATTGCTGTCGCTGTTCCTTTGTTTCCTAATGTATCTTGATATTCAAATGTAAATTCTCCATTTTCTTGGAATGTATAAGTATTTAGTCCTTTGTTATTTAAGATTTTTACATTTTCTTTATCAAAACGTATAGTTGCTATTACATCTTGGTTGGTTAATTCTGTTTTATTATAAGTAATAATAGGAGTTGGAAGTTCTTTATTTATCCAAGTAACTTTTGCTGTAGTTTTGTTTTTATTTCCAGCTTGATCCACATATTCAAATGTGAATTTGCCATTTTCTTGGAACGTATAAGTATTTAGTCCTTGATTATTTAAGATTTTTACATTTTCTTTATCAAATTGAATACTAACAGTTACATTTTGATTCGTTGGTTCTTCTATATTATAAGATAAGGTTCCTTCTGGTAATTTTTTATCAATCCAACTTACGATAGCTGTTGCTGTTCCAATATTTCCTAAAACATCTTGGTATTCAAATGTAAATTTACCATTTTCTTGGAATGTATAAGAATTAGATCCATTATTATTTAGGATTTTAATTTCTTCCTCAGCATGAATTTCGGCAATTACATTTTGATTCGTTAAATTGTTAATACTATAAGTAATAGTTGCAATAGGTGCTTCTTTGTCAATCCAACTTACTGTAGCAGTTGCATATCCTATATTTCCTGCTAAATCTTTCATTTCAAAAGTAAATTTACCATTTTCTTGGAATGTGTATGTTTTTTTACCTTCATTATTTAATACAATGATTTCTTCACTTGGAATTAATTCTACTGTTACATCTTGATTGGTTAAATTTGTTGTACTGAATTTAAATTGCCCTGTAGGTAATACTTTATCAATCCAACTTACCATAGCTTTGGCTGTTCCTGTATTTCCCGCTAAATCACGATATTCAAATGTAAATTCTCCATTTTCTTGGAATGTATAAATATTTGATCCATTATTATTGGTAATGGTTACATTTTCTTTATCAAAAGTAATCGTAGCCGTAACGTCTTGGTTTGTTAATTCTGTTTTATCAAATGTAATGGTTGCATTTGGTACTGTTTTATCAATCCAATTTACAACTGCTTTGGCTGTTCCAATATTTCCTGCTAAATCTTTAAATTCAAATATAAATTCTCCATTTTCTTGGAATGTATATGTTTTTTTACCTTCATTATTTAATACAACGATTTCTTCACTTGGAATTAATTCTACTGTTACATCTTGATTGGTTAAATTTGTTGTATTGTATTTTAATTCTGCCGTAGGGGCTTCTTTATCAATCCAGTTAACAATGGCAATGGCATATCCTTCGTTTCCGTTCTCATCGATATAGTTGAATATAAATTGCCCATTTTCTTGGAATGTGTATGTGTTATGCCCATCATTATTTTGAATTGTTACATTTTCTCTATCAAATTCAATTGTTACTGTTACATTTTGATTCGTTATTGTATTGATATCATAGGTAAACGTAGCATTAGCAATATCTTTATTAATCCAATCTACTTTTGCTAAAGTTGTATTTTTATTTCCCGCTAAATCTTGGTATTCAAATATAAATTCATCATTTTCAGTAAAAGTATAGGTATTTGATCCATTATTATTCAATATAATGATTTCTTCATCGCATTCTAATGTTGCAATGACAGGATCTCTAGTCGTGGAAAGATTACTGTATTTTATTTTTGCTACAGGTACTGTTTTATCAATCCAATCTACTTTTGCTGTTGCTGTATTTTTATTTCCCAAATTGTCCTTGAATTCAAATGTAAATTCTCCATTTTCTTGGAATGTATAAGTATTTAATCCGTTATTATTAGTGATAAATACTTTTTCTTTATCAAATTCGATAGTAACTACAACATCTTGATTGGTTAATTCTGTTATGTTGTATTTTAAAATTCCATTTGGTGCTACTTTATCAATCCAACTTACAACTGCTTTGGCTGTTCCTGTATTTCCCGCTAAATCACGATATTCAAATGTAAATTCTCCATTTTCTTGGAATGTATAAATATTTGATCCATTATTATTCAATATAATGATTTCTTCATTTGCTATTAATTCTACTGTAACATTTTTATTTGTCGTTTGTTTTGTACTATACATTAATTCTATTGTTGGAGCTTCTTTATCAATCCAACTTACAATTGCTTTTGCACTTCCTGTATTTCCTGCTGCATCACGATATTCAAACGTGAATTCACCATTTTCTTGAAACGTATAAGTATTTGAAATATTATTCGTAATAATAATATTTTTATCTGAAATAAGCGTTGCAATTACATTTTGATTCGTTTTTTCCGTAATGTTATATTCAATTCTAACATTTGGTGCTACTTTATCAATCCAATTTACAACTGCTTTTGCACTTCCTGTATTTCCTGCTGCATCACGATATTCAAATGTAAATTCGCCATTTTCTTGGAATGTATAAGTATTTAATCCGTTATTATTTAATACTTTAACATTGGATTTATCAAATGAAATGGTTGCTGTTACGTCTTGATTGGTTAACTCTGTTTTATTGTAAGTAATGGTAGCATTTGGTGCCACTTTATCGATCCAATCAACATGAGCAGTAGTACTTCCTACATTTCCTGCTTCATCTGTAAAATCAAATGTAAATTCTCCATTTTCTTGAAATGTATAAGTATTTAATCCATTATTATTTAGAATCCTTACATTTTCTTCATCAAATTCAACTGTAACTACGACATCTTGATTGGTTGGTTCCATTGTACTGTATTCTACGGTAGCATTTGGTGCTACTTTATCAATCCAACTTACGATAGCTGTTGCTGTTCCAATATTTCCTGCTGCATCCATAAATTCAAATGTAAATTCGCCATTTTCTGCAAAAGTATAAGTTAATGGATCTTTATTTGGATCTGATAAATCAAGTGTTCCATTATTTAAGACTGTAACTGCTTCGTTTGGTATTAGTCTAGCAATAACATCTCGATTTATTTTATTGGTTGTACTATATTCAATGGTAGCTGTTGGTGCTTCTTTATCAATCCAATTTACAACTGCGGTTGAGCTTCCTGTATGTCCATAATCATCTACAAATTCAAATGTGAATTCGCCATTTTCTTTGAAAATATAAGTATCACTACCACCATTATTTGTAATCGTTATATTGGTACTAGGATTAATTAATCTTGCAATAACATCTTGATTCGTAATTTCAGTTTTATCATATCCAACACCTGCTGTAGGATGTGGATTAATTGTTAAATCTTGAAAAATATTAAATGCTCTTGCCATAAACCAATTTCCATTACTTGCACGATCCGCTACAATTTTAATATATTGTACTTCTTTTGGATGTTCTATTTCAAAACTTTTTGTATTTTCAATTGCTTCTTCATTGGTATTTGCTTGATTCGTATATCTTAAATTTTTTGCAGTATATAATACTTCCCAATTTTCACCATCCATACTTCCATAAACGGTTCCATCTAATATTTTTCCATTTCCACCGCCACCTGGAACATATTCTACAGCTGAAACATATCTTGGTTTATCTAATTTAATAGTAATAAATCTTTCAGTGTCTGACCCATTCCATGCACTATGCCAATTGGTATTATAATTTCCATCAATGGCATTGGTTGCATATCTTTTTTGCGCTGAAGCTTCGGATGAAAACGATTCAATACTTAAATGGGAAATGGATACATATTTTCTTGTGTCTGGTTGATTATCTGGAGTAAACGTATAACTTAATACATCACTTGGTAAATTGGTTCCTGTTGCTCCTATTCTTACTTGTAAGCTAGCATTTCCACTATTATCTGGGGAAGATATCGCATAAGAAGTCCATGAATCGTTTTCACTTTTTCTCCATTCATAAGTCGTATTAATTCCAATGACACGATTTTCTAAATCGTTTCCAAATAAGTGAGTAGGTGTTGCTGCTTTTGTGATATCAATATTATAAATATTTTCTTCACTATAATTGACTCCAACAATGTGGATTTTTATATCATTTTCAGCTGTAATACTTTCTAGTTCTTCTTCAATTAATTGTAATTTATGTTCTTCTTCTGCTGTAAATGACACTTCTTTCCAATTATTACCACCATCTAAACTATAATCCCATCTTACTCCATTATTATCGAATCTACTTGATAAAACAATTTTTCCTGCATTGTCACCATCAAATGAGAAAGTAGCAATCGTTTTATCTATTTTTCCTAATAAATAATTTGCCTCTAATCTTGTTAAGGATGGTTGATAAACATAATAATCGTCTGCTGTATTATTTGGAACTTTTGATCCTTCTGTTAAAATTCTTGTTTGCAATAAAGTGAATTTGTAACTATTTTCAATTGATGTTAATTTTGGCTTAATTAAATTTGTTAAATGATACATTGGTAATGGAAAATATTTCATTTCTTCTGCAAGTTCTTTTGCTAATTCATAATAGTCATCTTCTGTTTTATTTTCATTCGCATTATAAGTGGTTATTAAACCATACCAAGCATTGATATTAAGTGGTTGAATTTCTAATGCTTCACGATAAATTCTTTCTCTTTTTTCTAAATCACTTTGATATACATCTGCTAAAATTACTTTCTTTTGACTTTCTTCAAATATTTCAAAATTGTTTAATACTTCTTGAGCTAAAGCCATATAAACAACAGAATATCCTCTTTGATAAGTTTCATTTCCCCATCCAAGTAACATTCTTTCGCCTTTTTCAGAAAGTGTCCATCCACTTACATCGTTATCTAGATTCCAATATCCTCTACCTAAATCATCTTGTGTATAATATATAATCGCAGCATGTCCTGGTTGACCAATTACTGCAGCTGGTATTCCATGAGTTGCACGAATGTTTGAACCAGATTTTGAGATACCACCACAAACGGCTCCAGTTCCAAATTTATTTCGAAAATTCATCCACACTTTGTATACTTTTTTATCCATGGTTCCACGAGTGATTCCATAATCATATAATTTTTTTTCTTTTACTGAAAATAAATCATTAAAATAGTCATAATTTTCTTCATCATAATAAACTGGATTTCCATAATTAGGCCATACATATGCGATATACGAGTGTGGTGTTAATAATCCCCATGCACTTTTTGGATTTTGGTCTATCTTATTTTGTACATATTCATTCAACCATACAATAGATTCATCATCAATTAGATTATTCATTACAAATCGCATTTCTTCAATGTTATAATTTTCAAACCATTTGGTAATATCTATGGTATCTGTTACTTTTAGTTTTCCATTTTTATGTAAGTCTTTATAAATTTCGTATCTTTTTACAGCATCAGATTGATTTTCTGCTGCACTTGGTTGCATCCATAAAGCAACTTGTGCTGAGTGAGTTAAAGATAAAGTTATGGCCATTCTTTTATATAAATCACCATATTTATTACCATATTTAGTTAATTCTTGAATTTCAAAATCAATTTTATGAGCTTTTAATAATCTTTTTAAAACCTCAAAAGAATTATAATAACTTCCAGTGGGTTTTCCACCCATGGTATATAATCTTAAATTTTCTAAATCATTAAATAACCATTCAAAAGTTTCTTTATTTTCTTGTCCTTCTCCTATAAACTTCTTAATTGCATATGTACCTACATTTTTAATTAAATTTCTTTGCAATATTGTCAATTCTTGTTCTTTATTATTAAAATCAATTTCTCCAAACGACTTAATTTTTTCATCATATTTTTCTAAATCAATTTGATCGAAAGAAGCGCCATATTCTGCTTTAATTAATTTTGCATCAGCATATACAGAGTGGTCTTGTCCATTTCCTTTATTGTCATAAGCTTCTAATTTCAAAAAGTTTTTATCTTTAATATCTATTTTAACCATATCGGCATTTTCTTTAGGTAATTTTACAAATTCTTCTTGAAGATCCCAAGTTTCACCATCCATCGAAGTATAAATTCTAAAAGTAACACCGTTTCCTGCTGTAGAAGTAGTATTTAATCCTAAAAGTCCTGTAAAATAATCGTAATCATAATCGCTAATATCATATACTAATACTGAACTTGCATGAGCCCACATTCCTTTATCATAACTATATACTGAGCCTTCTACTTTTACAGATATTTTAGTATTATTACTTGTTTTATCTTTTAATATACTTCCCCAACTAGTTGATGATTGATTTTCTATATAATCAATATCAGAAAGATAAATAAAATCTGTATTATTTACTTCATTATTATTTAAATTTAAAATATTTGATACTTCATTAATTTCTTGTTTCATATTTTGATAATACCTTGGTAATGTAATTACCATAATTAATAAGCATATAATTCCGATCAAATATATTTTATAATTATTTCTTGCTATGTATTTTTTCACGCCAAAAATCCCTCTTTTCAAATTATTTGATATTATAGCAAAAAAATTATATTTTTCAATACTAAATTATTAAAAAATATCTTTTTTTATTCATTTTTTTCTAATAGTAATTATATCATTCATTTTTCTTTTATGATCTTTTTAATTAAAATGTTTACATCATTCTACTTATTTTTATAATGATAGCTTGATTTCATTAAAAATTTGCTTTTACATGACTGTATTCTTCCATTTTTTTAAAATCTTTTCATAATATAATATGTCTCATAAATATTTAATATTAATTTAAAAAATTCATGAAATTTCTAATTGTATATAATAATGTTCCAATTTTAGTAATTATCAATATTTACATATCTTTATTTTGATCATTCTGTTTCTTTAGTCTAAATACTATTGCTTTGTCTTTAATTGAAAATTTAATATATTAACTTAACATCTAATTTTTATTTTCAAGTTTTATTAACCTATTACATTTTTTATAGCAATTCTAAATATTTCTTTAACATTTTTATTTCAAGCTTAGTTATCAATTTAACAAAATCTGTATAATTCCTAGTTGTATGAGCTTTATCTAATGCTATTTTCTATTGTTTTTCCATCTTTATTTTTAACTTCTTCTGATGATAATAATGATATCTATTTCATCTTGAGTATAAAAACGTATTATAATCTTTTTTTTAATTGTTCTATATTTTAAATTTACTTTGCAATAATTATCTAGCCAATAAGCCAAATAATTTTGAACTCATACTTTAAAATCCACTTTCTTTTTCCATTAACTTTTACTAAAACAAAAAGAAATGTTAACAATTTATCTATGTTAACACTCCTTTATTTTTCAGAGTTTTAGTTATTTTCATTTAATTTATGAAAACAACAGAAATTTCGCTACCACTTTTGATTTTATCATATCTTTCGGACATCCTTATTTTACGATCATTTTCCACAACAATTTTTGTACTTCTTACCAGAACCACAAGTACATAATTCATTGCGGCCTATTTTTTTATTGTTTTTAATTGTATGACCTATTTTTTCTTTTCCATCATTCGCATTTCCATTAATGACTTGTTTTCTTTCTAAATTTTGTTCAATTTCTGCTTTTAGTAAAAATATAGCTATATTGTTATCAATTTTATTTAAAAGCTTTTCAAATAAATCAAATCCATCCATTGTATATGCTTGTAATGGATTAATTTGCCCATAACCTCTTAACATAATTCCATCTTTTAAGTGTTCCATTTCATTTAAATGTTCTACCCATAAAGAATCTATTACTCGTAACATAATTGCTTTTTCAAATTCTTCAAAATTTGGAGCATTTTTTATTTTTTCTTCATAATCATTATTTACTTCTTCTGTTAAATAATTGATTATTTCTTCCTCATTTTTTTCTTTAATATGGGAAACTTCAAGAGAAGATCCTTTTATAAAATTAGCATTTACATATTCTATGATTTCTGATTTATCATTATCAGTTAAATATCCTTCTGGTGCAATATGGCTTTTTACTAAATCAGTTAAAGTATTTTTAAATGTTTCTATCACATTTTCATGAACACTTTCTTTTTCTAATATTTCATTTCTTTTATCATAAATGATCATTCTTTGCTCATTTACTACATTATCGTAGTCTAATAAACTTTTTCTCATATCAAAGTTGTTACCTTCTACTTTTTTCTGAGCTGATTCAATGCTTCTTGATAAAGACTTAGAACGAATTGCTTGATCGCCAACCATTCCTAATGCTTCTACCATTCTTTTTACTTTATCGGTTCCGAAACGACGCATTAATTCATCTTCAAAAGATACAAAGAATTGACTCATTCCAGGATCTCCTTGACGACCTGCTCTTCCTCGTAACTGATTATCAATACGACGCGATTCATGACGTTCTGTACCTAAAACACATAATCCACCTAGCTCTTTTACACCTTCTCCAAGTTTAATATCGGTTCCACGTCCTGCCATATTTGTTGCAATTGTTATTGCTCCTTTTTCTCCTGCTTTTGCAATGATTTCTGCCTCACGAGCATGATTTTTAGCATTTAATATTTCATGTTTTAAACCAACTTTATTTAAAAGTTTACCTAAATATTCATTTGCTTCTACTGAAATAGTACCTACTAAGATTGGTTGTCCAGTTTTATGAATTTCTTGAATCGTTTTTACGATAGCATCATATTTTCCTTTCATATTAGAATAAAGTAAGTCAGGCAAATCTTCTCGAACTACTGGTTTATTAGTTGGTATTTGTATTACATACATATTATATATATTTCTAAATTCTTCTTCTTCAGTTTTTGCGGTACCTGTCATACCTGATAATTTTTTATACATACGGAATAAATTTTGGAACGTAATCGTAGCCATTGTTCTTGTTTCTTCATTAATTTTTACGTTTTCTTTTGCTTCGATGGCTTGATGTAATCCTTCACTAAATTGTCTTCCTTGCATTAAACGTCCAGTAAACTGATCTACGATTATGACTTGATTATTATCTACAACATAATCTACATCTTTTTTAAAAGCATAATTTGCTTTTAAGGCTTGATTAATATGATGTACTAAAGCAGAATTATCTAAATCATATAGGTTTTTTAGATGAAAATATTTTTCAATTTTTTCAACACCTTTTTCCGTTAATGAAACACTTTTTGTTTTAGCATCAAAATCATATTCTTCATTTTCTTGAAATCCCTTTACTGCTTGATCTGCATCCATATATAAATCTTTTGTATTTGATTTTCCTCCAGAAATAATGAGTGGAGTACGTGCTTCATCAATTAAAATAGAATCCACTTCATCAACAATACAAAAATTTAATGGTCTTTGAACACGCTCACTTGATTGTACAACCATATTATCTCTTAAATAATCAAATCCAATTTCACTATTAGTAGAATACAAGATATCACAATTATAAGCTTCTTGTTTTTCTTTTGGATTTAATTCTCTTAAATTTAGTCCAACAGTTAAGCCTAGAAATTGAAAAACATTACCCATCCATTCGGAATCACGTTTCGCTAAAAATTCATTAACTGTTACAATATGTACTCCTTCTTCTGTTAATGCATTTAAATATGCTGGCATTGTTTCTGTTAAAGTTTTTCCTTCTCCTGTTTTCATT
The DNA here is from genome assembly GCA_948439995.1 of uncultured Erysipelotrichaceae bacterium. GTDB lineage: Bacteria > Bacillota_I > Bacilli_A > RF39 > UBA660 > MGBC162267. The sequence goes on from CAOJNP010000001.1 coordinate 55,403, forward strand.
TCTGCAATGTTACCAAAATGAATTGCTAAACCACCTAAAATTTGTACATAATAAGGCATTTCTCCAACCACTCTTCGGTCAGCTTCTCTTACAACTGCATATGCTTCTACAACAATATCATCTAAAGTTGCACCATTTTTTAACTTTTCCTTAAATTCCATTGTTTTGTTTTTTAAATCCTCATCGGATAATTGTTTCATTTGTTCTTCTAAGTTAACAATTTCATTTGCTAACCCTTCAAAGCGTTTTAGTTCTTTATATTCTGAATCTATTAATTTTCTAAAAAATCCCATAGTTCTTGCCTCCTAAGTAGTATTTTACCATAATATTTTAGAAAGAGGGTAATTATTCATTTAAATTTACTTTTTTCGTGAAAAAAAGAGCAAATCGCTCTATTTTGTATTAATAATACCGTAGGTATCTCCTTTTCGTTTATAAATAACAGAAATACAGTCTTCTTCTTCATTTTGAAATACAAAGAAATCATGTCCTAAAAGTTCCATTTGTAAAATTGCTTCTTCTTCGTCCATTGGTTTCATTTCTAGCTCTTTTCTTTTTACAATTTTTTTCTCTTCAATTTCTTGTTCTGAAACTTCAAAATTCATATTCATTCCTGATATTTCAGTCTTTAATTTTCGATTTAATCTTGTCTTATTTTTTCTTATTTGTCTTTCTAATTTATCAACATTTGTATTGATTGCAGCATACAAATCTTCATGGGTTTCTTCTGCTCTTAAAGTAAATCTTTTTGTAGGAATTGTTACTTCAATCGTTTGACTTAATCCGTTTATGCAAATTTTTACATAAGCTGTGATTTCATTTGGAGATTCAAAATAAGGATCCAACTTTTTTAATTTTTCTTTAATTGCACTTTCTATGGCATCGGTTATTTTTATTTTTTCTCCTCTGATATTTAATATCATTTTATCACCTTCCTTATTATTATAATAACAAAAATTTCATAAAAAAACTACTGTTATTCCACAGTAGTCATTTCCACTTCTGTAACGTCTACGGCTTGTAGGCCTTTTGAAGTTTCAATTAATTTAAAATCTACGAATTCGCCTTCTTTTAAAGTTTTATATCCTTCTTTTACAATAGCTGAATAATGTACAAAGATGTCTTCTAAATTATCATATTCAATAAATCCATATCCTTTAACATTATTGAACCATTTCACTTTACTGCGCAACATTAACACCTCTCCTTCTTACTCTTATTTACTGCTGATACTACCTTACCATGAATTTTTTATTTCTGACAACAGGAATCAGTCGACATTTTTTTCTAATATCCATATAAACTCATGACCTATTCAATATATAATAAAAATTTTTTAGTTTTTTATACTTTGTTCCAAATATGCGAAAATATGTCTCAAATTTTATTTTGGAAATATTTTTTGGATCAAAAAGCTATTTCATTTTTATATTTTTATTCTTAAGACAAAAACTAATCAAAATTTAATAATTTCCATTATAATGCATGTGGGTTAAGGAAAGGTTATATAAATGAAAAGAAATTTTATTGAAAAATGCTATCAATTTATTTCAAAGTATCAAACTTGTGATGAATTGCAAGCAAAAAAAATAAAATATGGTTTAGAAGGTATTTATAACGTATTAACGAAAGTAATTGTTATGGCAATTATTACTATAATATTAGGAATTTGGAAAAGTTATATTTTGTTAATCATATTTTATGCTTTAGCAAGAAGGTATGCTTATGGACTTCATTCAAAAAGTTCTATTACTTGTTGGATTTTAACTCTTACCATTTATATTTTTGGAAGTTATTTTATCCATTATGCTCATCTTCAAAACTATATAATATATTTTATATGGTGCTTTAGTTTTCTTTCTTTCTTATTATGGGCTCCTGCCGATACCCCAAAGAGACCTTTGATTCATAAAGAAAAAAGAAGAATACAAAAAATAAAATCTTGTATCATATGTTTGATATATTTAGGACTTATTTTTTTATTTCAAAATTGCTTTATCAACAATGCTATTATTTATAGCTTATTTGTACAATCTTTATGTATTAATCCTCTACTTTATAAAATCACGAATACACCTTTTGATAATTATAAAACATATTGTAAAAATCATGGTTTAAATTTTTAATATAGATTTAAACAAAAAAGAAAAAAAGGAGGGAATTGAATGAACACTTTAGCAAATATTCTATCTTCTACTGCTACGAATTTAGCTAATACTAGTACTTCAGCTTGTGCAGGTTTCATCTTTGAAGAACCAGTTTGTCCTGAAGAAATTTTATAATAAAAAAAAGAGATCAAGGCCATATGATCTTTTTTTAATCTAATTTTTTATTAATAATAATTTCATTAATGAATAAATCATTTATGATAGAAGTCTTTACTTTCACTTTTTTCCTGCCAATGATAGAAAATAATCCTATTCCATGACCTGATTTTTTAGTTGTATATTTCATAGTACCTAATTTATCGATGTCTAATAATTCTGAAAATGTATTAATAATTTTAATTCGATAAGAATTTTCTGTTTCTCTCATATCTATCATAATAATTTTATCTTTTGTTTTTAAAGTAGCTTGTAAAGCATTATCTAAAAGTACACCTAAAGCTTCACACAAAAGATTATAACGTCTAGGAGATAAATGATCAAATACATTAGTTTCAATTATATTGTCTACTCCTAATTTTAAATTTGGTTCATTACAATCATAAATTTTTTCATATACAATTCTACTAATACCAATTGGGAGTTTTTGCATTTTATGGGAACATTTATTATTTTCATTATAAGATTTTATTAAATCTTCAATTAATTGAATTGATTTTTTATTTGAAACACTTTTTATGCCATTTAACTGATGAATTATGTTATGTTTTAAAATATGATAATCATCTACTATAGTTATATAAAATTCATTACTTTTTATTAAATGGTCATTAGTTTCTTTTAATGAATAGTTATTATATTCACAATTAATGTATATAATTATCAAGATCAAAACTGAAATCAATAAAACATAAAGACTAATATTTGAATTAACGATATTTTTTTCTACAACACTAAAATATAATGCGTATCCTAAAGAACATAAAATGGTAATTAAAAGTATTAAGCGAAAATAAGGAAATTTTACTCGTGATATTTTTTTATATAAAGATTTAAACCAACGATGTAATTTTTTATTTCTTAATATAAAAATTAAAATAATATCTAAGAAAATAGTGTATATTGATCGAATCATAAGTAAAGATAAATATGGAATAAATTTGGAACAAATCATTGCAAGAATATCAATAATTAATCCAAAGCTCCATAACACAATGCCATAATAAGTTGTTTCTTTTCGATTTCTACGATAGATCAAAAAATATAGTATAAAGTAAAAGCAGAATGATGTAATTGTATTTAAAGTATCTAAATGATAATAATTTTCAAATGTCATAATTATTGCAAAAAATGGTATACAAAGTGCATATAGTTTATAAATTTTTGTTTTATGATCTGTTATTAATTTAAAACCATAAGTTAACGTACTTAATATTGAACAACTAGCAAAATAATAAAAAATATGATCAATCATTTATTTCTACCTCCTTTTTGTATTTCTTTGATAAGTATTCTACTTTTTCACCACTATCTAAAATATAAAAGCCTTTCGTCCAATTCCATTGATGTACTCTTTGACGATTCGTAATACAACTTCTATGAGTTTGAATAAATCTATTATCTAACAATTCGGTTACATCACTTAAATTCATATTTAATTTAAATGTATTTTTATCTGTATGAATTATAATTTTTCTTTCTTCTTTATCTCTTGTAATATAGGTAATGGCACGATAATAAATTTGTAGATCCACATTACGATTTGTTACTTTAAACATTTTATTATCAAACTTTCTTTGAAAAATCAATTCTATATTTTCTTCTAGTCTTTTTTCCATATCATGAAATTTTTCAATGAAGTTAAAAACTTTTAAGACATCTCGATGAACTGTTTCAAACATTTTATCATGACAAGTTATAAATATAATTTCACTTTCCCAATCTTCTTTTCTAACTAGCTTAGCAATTTCGATTCCACTCATTTTCGTTTCTAATTCTATATCCATAATATATACTTTTCTGACAGAATTATCTTCTATTATATTTTTTAGTTCTTTATTAAACTTGGTAAAATATTTTACTTTTATATTCTTATCTTTTTTTATCACAGTTCTTCTTAAAACTTCTTTAATTAATTCTTGTGTTTTAGTATCGTCTTCCACTACTACAAAGCTAATCATTTTATCATTCCCTTTCTTTTATTCTTTGTTTACCATTTGCAATTATATCTTAGAAATTAGAACTAATCAATAAAAAAGCACAATTTATATCAAATTGTGTCGGATTATATGAGATAATAAATAATACTTAGGATTTTCAAAATATAATACAATTTTATTAGTTTGACTTTCGATTTTTTTACAATACTGATTTATTTCACTACTGTTTCCAAATAGAAATATTTTTTTTATGTTTTTATTCATATCTAAAAACATTTTTAACTGTTCTATGAAATTAATTCCTAAATAATTATCTTGTAATAATTTAGTTTCTTTTTGATGCTTTGTTAAATATGTTAAATATGCATATTCTTGATTTAAATTTAACCACAATACATTTTTTTTCAAATTATAGCAACTGGTTTCTTTGATAAATTTCATTTTATGTAGAGATAAATTATCAAATATGATTTTCCATATTTCTTTATCTATTTCATTAAAGTTTGGAGGAATGATAATATATAAATTATTTTTTTGAAACTTTTTCAGAATTTGATATTTTTTTAAAAATAAACGAAATTCACGTAAAAATTTTGGGTAATTTATTATTTTTCCATGTTCTACTACTTTTTTTGGTAATATGTATTCAAAAAATTGCTCTGTTTTTTTTTGATAAAATTCTATTTTATTATCTGCTATGTATAAATAATTATCATTTTGCATTCTTATCACACTCGTTTTAAGTTTTGGTATTTTTGCTTTGTTTTTTCTCCACCTTTAATATGTTTTTCTTTTTGATGTTTTGTAAAGATTGATTCAATTTGCTTCCATTTTATTAGATCAATCTTTTTTAATCTTATTTTTAAATCTTGATAAATTGAACTTTTACTTCTTTGAAAAAGAAGTGAAGCACTTCTTATTGTTTCATTTTTTTTTATAATAAAATCTGCTTCTTTTAATATATCTTCTTTTTTTAACATATTGAAATAATCCCCTATTAAATTTATATTATAATAAGAGATTATTCATGAAATTATTTTAAATCTTCTAAACTCATTTCTAGAAATTCAATTGGATCAATTAAATTACCATTCACATAAACTTCAAATAATAAACAGTTATCTTTTTCATTTTCCAACTTATTTTTTCCACTTGTTCCAATAACATCTCCTACTTTTACAGTATCTCCTGCTTTTATTTTTACGTTATTCAAACTGTAATAAGTAGTGGTAACTTTTGTATTGTATTCTATAATTACTACTGTTCCTAAAATCTCATCATCTTTGATTTCTTTTACTGTTCCATCTACACTTGCTAAGACTTCAAATGATTCATCACTTGAATATAATAATCCTGTATTCTGCATGTAAGTATTTTCATAATAGATTAAAGATTTTTGTTGATTCGTTACCTCATCTTCTTTTTTATAAAATGATTTACTGATTTCTACATTTTCTTTGTTATATGGTTTCATTGGTTTATCAGGAACTGGATTTACTACAACCATATCATTTTCTGTTTGATTCACTTCTTGAATCACGGTTTTTTCTTCCTTTTGTTGTGGAGCTTCATAAGTTAAACTATTGTTTAAAAAATAAACTGTTAAAAATACAAATACGACTACTAATCCGTATATGCTTGGTAATACATATCCTTTTAATTTTCTTCTTTTCATGATTTCACCTTCCTACTTCTAGTGTGATCATGATTTCCAATTTTATACAGCTATATTTTTGAAATTTCAATATTTTGATAATAATGTTCTAAAATTTCTTCATATGGATATCCCTCTTTAGCCATTCCATTTGCTCCATATTGACTCATTCCAACTCCATGGCCTGATCCTCTGGTTGTAATGGATATTTTATCTTCAATATCAATATCAAAATCAGTAGATCTTAATTTTAATAGCGTTCTTATCTGAACTCCTGTAAACTCTTTTTCATTAATTACAATTTTTCTTACTCTTTTAGAATCAGTTCTTTCTATTGAACCAATTTTAATTTCATCACAATTAATTTCTAATTTATTACAAAATTCTTCTTTCTCAAATTGTGTTATCACTTCATAATTGTTTAGCGATTTATTATCCCAAGCAGATTCAACACTTTCTATATAGGGAAGAGCTTGTTGAAATACTAATTCACATTTTTCAGTGTATCCATTGCTCATTGAAAAATAAAAGGATTCAATCACTTGATCTTGATAAGTCAAAATTTCATTTTTTGTTTCAGAAACAGCTTGCTGAATTTTTAAAAAATTTTCATTAAATTTATCTGCCCATTTTTTTTGCATTTCTTCTAAAGTATTAAATGCCTGGTCACTTACTCCTTTTACAACATCATATTCTTTATTGCTATGTTCTTTTTTATATAATGCAAAAGTTCTTGCAGCTACTGCTTGTGCTTTTAATGCTTCTAATTCAAATGAGACAGGCATTTCTGCCGCTACTACTCCAATTATATAGTCTTCCATATTCATCGTTGTAATTTCATCTGTTTCTTGATTATATACTTTGATTTGATAAACTTCATTTTCTTGTATGCTTTCTTCTTTTTTTTCTTCCTTTTTTTCATCATAAGAAAAGTTAGTTTCTTTTTTAAAACTAACTACTCCAATTAATATTATACTTAATACTACGACAACTCCACATAGAATTTTATTTTTCATAGTATTTTGTCTCCTATATAATTTTGGTTAAAGAAAAGAAGTCAAAAACAAAATTTGTTAATAAGTATCCCATAATTAAACTAATTATAATAACAAAAAGTCTAGCTTCTAATATTTTATTTTTTTTCATGATGGAATCAAAATTAATTCCTGTTAAAGTATATGCACTAAGCATAACAAAAAAGACATAAAAATATATTTTAATATTCATGATATTTCCCATTTTCATAATCGATTATTTTTTGAATTCTTTTTAAATGTCTTTCTTCAAAAGCTGGTTTCGTACAAATAAAAACATCAATAATACCTTTGGCTTCTTCTAATGGAATACCTCCAAAAGAAATCATGTTGACTCCATTGTGGTTTTTAGCTTTAAATGCATCATCACTATTGATTACTCTGGCACAGCGAATTCCTTTTACTTTGTTTGCAGCAATTCCGATACCTATGCCATTTCCACAAATTAAAATTCCAAGAGCATTTTTACTTCGATTTACCTTTTCCGCAACATCAAACGCGAAATCTGGATAATCATCTGTTTCACAATTTTCTACTTTCGATAATTCTACATCATATCCTTCTTCTTTTAAATAAGATGCTAATTTTTCTTTTAAATCAATACCACGATGGTCAGCTCCAATAATTATTTTCATTCTTCAAATTTCCTTTCTTCTGCCTGATGAAATGTAGTTAATTTTCCTATTTTTACTTTTGGATGAGCATATATTAAATGATCTGGATAGGCATTGGATGTCAATAAATATATTTTATCTTGGCTTATAGCAAAATTCCAACTAACATAACCTATTTGAGGTATTTCTAAGCATATTTCATCAATAATTTTTAATAGTTCATCCCATAATGGGATTTTTATATTATTTATTTTTTCATTAGTAGTAGGATGTAATTCAAATAATTCTTTTTTTATATTCATTGCTGGAGCATTCACGACACCTGTTTTAATATCTATTGGGGCTATCAATCCTCCGTAATGAAAATTGTCTGTATTTATGTTATTATTCCCTATATTGATATAGGAAGCAACAATACTTCCTAATAGAGTTACGATTGTAATGGTATTTAAACTTTTAGGATGTAATTTTTGTAAATCTTCATGTCCTGTTATTGGTTCTGATATCAATGTAAAATGATTTTCTAATAGTTCTTCATATAAATCTTTTAATTTTGTTAAATCTGTAGTAATTTTTCTTCTTATTTTTGTTCTTTTTTTTGATTCTGCAAAAAATATAGGATGATTTTGACAAAATATTGCAAATTCTTTTTTATTATTTCCATTTATTATCAAACATTCACGATTCATGTATTTTGTAAAACTTTTATAAAATAATTCTATATCAAGAAAAGGATTAATATATTTTTGAATATTATATTTTAAAATATAATCTCGATTTATTCCTTTTAATACTAAACTTTTTCTTTGTAAAGTATTTAAACTACTCATTCCAAAAAAGAAATAATCTTGAAAAGAAGCTTTATATTTTATTTTACAATTTATTAATTCTTTGATTGTTAGTGACAAATTTTCAATACCATGTATTTTTTTTAATTGTTCATAAGTATTTTCTAATTTGATTGGTTTTACTTTATTTTTTAAATTCATTTTGATTTCCTCATTGCTATTATATCAAAAAGTAATTCTCTTGAAAAGAAGGCAATTCCCTTAGGAAAAAAGCATATTAATATTCGAAATTTAGATTTTTGTTCCTGATTTTCTAAAATTTTTTTTATTTTTTTATATTTTTTAGGTTTTTTGATGAGCTACTTATTTTATCAGTACATAGCTTATATTAGAAAGGAGTTCAAAAAATGAACGAAAATGATTTCATGTTTGAACATGAAAATAATAAAGATTGTCTATGTAAAGTATTAAAATGCATGGTTAAATGTGGTCCTACTGGTCCAACGGGTCCTACTGGCCCTACTGGTCCTAGAGGTGCTACTGGTCCTACTGGTCCTCAAGGTGTTACTGGCCCTACTGGTCCTCAAGGTGTTACTGGTCCTACTGGTCCCCAAGGTGCTACTGGCCCTACTGGTCCTCAAGGTATTAGTATAATTGGCCCAACCGGTCCTCAAGGTGCTACTGGTCCTACTGGTCCAGAAGGTCCATCTTTTAACGCCTCAGCTATGTTCCATGACGAATCTGAATTACAAATTCCTAGTAATGGGGTAATACGTTTTAATATGGTAAATATTAATAACGGTATAGTTTATAATCCAAATACAGGAGAATTTACTATCCCTTGTGAGGGACAATTTATGATTAACTGGTGGATCAATGCTCGAAATAATAATACTCTTACAAGAACTTGTGCTCCACTTGGTGTGGAATTACATCGTTATTGGCCAACAGACGAATTAATTGCTCACTCTTCTACACATAATCGACTTTTCTTTAATGATACTGGATCAATTGTAGGAAATGCTATCTTTAATGCTGAAGCTAATTCAACGTTTCGTTTTATTAATTCTTCATCTGTTGGTATTGAATTAGTTCCAAATGATTTATATTCTGCCTCTGTTTCTATTACTCGAATTAACTAAAATTTTCCTAAACTCTTTCTCTTTTTATAACTAAATATAAATTCCTTCACTTCTTTTTACAATAAAAAAAGCTACAATTTATGCAGCTTTTTTTTCTTGATTTAAATTATATTTACGATTAAATTTTTCAATATTACCAGTTCTTTTTGAACTTCCTTGTTTTCCAGTATAGAATGGATGACATTCACTACAAATTTCTACATCAATATTCTCTTTTGTAGACATTGTTTTAAATGTAGCACCACAAACACATTTGATTTCTACTTCTTTCATTTCTGGATGAATATTAGCTTTCATTCAATCAAACTCCTTTCGCCATACCTTATTCTAGGCATAGTAATACATGTCTTATGTATTATATCACATTTTTTTTAACATTCAAGTTAAATTAATTTACTATTAAATTATATGTTATTTTAGATAAAATATATTTTTTATTTTTCCTGCAAAAAAAACAATATTGTCACTTTTTTTCATAGCAATCGTTTTTCCTATTGCTTTTCCTCCTACTGTTAAAGCAGAAATGAAGGAAGTTATCAATATTGTTATCCACAATAGATTGCCATTTAATTTTATCACAATATAACTTGTTAATGCTGCTCCTAAACTACCACTTACAATTCCACAAATATCCCCTATTACGTCATTGCATATACTAGATACTACATTACTATTTCGAAGAAGTGAAATTGATTCTTTTGCTCCGGATATTTTTTTTGAAGACATTGCATGAAATGTTACTTCTTTACTTGTTAACACCGCAACTCCAATCATATCAAAAAGAATTCCTATTAAAATAACGTTTAATAATATTAATATTAATATTGTTACATTCATATCTGCACAAAAATTAGAAAGTCCACTAAATATAGCAGCTAATATAAATGATAAAAGAAATACTTTTAAGGGCCAGTTTTTCATAATTCTCCTTTTCTTTTCTATGAAAAAAGATTCTATTTTAGAATCTCTCGCTACAATGGTTTGGTTGTGGTAAATTATAAATTAATTTTACGGCTTAGGTCGAGTTGAATTTCTCTACTTTCTACCTTTGGTTACCCTTGGGCGATTTCTCTTTCAAGAAAGCAACTAAGTGTCTCCAGCTTAATTACTCGATTACCACTGAGTCCGTACTTTAATCCTTATAATTTAGACACTCTAGAGGTTTTCCCT
>CAOJNP010000002.1 GCA_948439995.1 uncultured Erysipelotrichaceae bacterium
TACATAAAACCGACTATGGTGATAATTGGGAGTCAGAACTCTATGTGGTGTAGAATACTAATCCATTAAGTGAATTAGGATCCTAAAACATAGATGAGATGCCCACCTGCGAGTGAGCGGGCTTTTATCACACTAGCTACCTTTGGTTTTTTCTTGGAAGTGATTTTATGTTTGATCGTTTGATTCGTGTAGTTGGGAAAGAAAATTTTCATAATTTACAAGAATTAAATATTTTGATAATTGGTTTAGGTGGAGTAGGAGGTTATGCTTTTGAGGCTTTGGTCCGTAGTGGAATTGGATCGATTACTATTGTTGATTATGATTTTTTTGAAGAAAGCAATTTAAATCGTCAAATCATTTCAACGCAATTTAATTTAAATAGTTCGAAAGTGGAAGAAGCAAAAAAAAGAGCACTTATGATTAATCCTAATTGTCAAATTTTAACCATCAATCAAAAATTAGATGAGCAAGCTGTTTTTCAATTTGATATTTCATCATATCATTTTATTTTAGATGCTTGTGACGATCTTTTGGTAAAGAAACGTTTTATTATAAAGGCAAAAGATCAACATATTCCAATAATATCTTGTTTGGGAACAGGAAATCGACTTCATCCAGAATTGTTGCAAATTTGTAAATTATCTCAAACGAAAAATGATCCTCTTGCAAAAAAGCTTCGCCATTTATTAAAAAAAGAACATATAAAATATTTGGATATAAAAGTAGTAAATAGCTTTGAAAATCCTGTTAAGTGTGCGAATTTAGGATCCACTTGTTCTGTACCAATGGCAGCAGGAAGTATTATGGCTAGCTACGTAATCAATGAATCAATTAAAAAAAGTGCCGAATAAGCACTTTATTTTTTCGTTAAAATTTCTGGATTTTGTTCCTGTATGACTATTTGATAGATTGTTTCTACAATAGAATTTTCTAATTTTGTTTTTTTTATAAAATTTTCAATATTATTTAAACTTTCTAGACCTTCAATTGTTGTATTTTGTTGATATTCTACTATTTCTTTTTTATTTGTTTTTGTTCCAATCATTTTTCCAAGTGTGAAATTTCTACTTTTTTTGCTATGAGAAGTTAATAAGAAGTCTCCAATTCCTCCATAAGTTAAAATTGTTTCTTCAAAGCCACTCCATTTTTTGATAATCGTTTTTGTTTCTTTTATGATATCAGTTATAAAAGTGTAATAGGAACTTTCTGAACAATCTAATCCTTTTATAATGCCACTTCCAATAGCATAAATATTTTTTAATACCGACATGATCTCTAAACCATATAAATCTCTTGTAAATTCAAATTTTATATTAGAAGGCCATAAAGTTTGAAATTTGATAAAGCCTAATTTATTAGAACCAGCAATAGTAAAAGAAAAATTATCTTCTGTGGTAAGATCTTTGGCAAATGTTGGTCCAGCAAAATAAGAATAGGAATTACATTTTAATTGTTTTCGTGTCAAATCTGAGAAAAAAGTACATGTTTCTAAGTTCATACCTTTTGTTCCTACAAAAATAGGAATTTTTTTATCATAATACGGTTTGATCTCTTGAATTGTTTTTTCATAATATTTACTACCTACTAGAATAAACAAAATATCTGCTTGATTTATTGTTTCTTCTAAACTCGTTGATAATCTTACATTATCATTATAAATTAGATCTTTTGATAGAAAATCAAATTTTTTCTTTTTCTGAAATTTTTGGGCTAGTTTTAAATTTTCAGTCCATAAACAAATGCTATTTTCTTTTAATTTTTGTAAATGATAAGTTAGAGCAGTACTATAAACTCCAGTACCAATAATTGCTATTTTCATTTTTCTTCACCTTTCATTTCTTTCCATAAATGATTTAAATTTGCTTCATATTTGTTATTTTTCATTTGGTAGTATTTTTTACCAATTAATCCTTTTGGTAGGTATTCTTGTTTTACATAATCTCGTGGGTAATTATGAGGATATAAATAGGTTTTGCTTGAAGTTTTAATGTGATCTGGAACATTACCAGTACTTCCTTTTTTGATATCGCTTAATGCTTCATCTAAAGCTGTATGACCACTATTACTTTTTGGAGATAGTGCCATTTCTGTAACTACAACTCCCAAAGGAATTCTAGCTTCTGGAAGGCCTATTAATTCAGAGGCAGATATCGCAGCCATTACTTTTGGTCCAATTGATGGGTTTGCAAGTCCTATATCTTCATATGCAATCACGCTCATTCTGCGATAAATACTATCTAAATCGCCTGATTCAATTAATCTAGCTAGATAGTGTAGGGAAGCATCTACATCACTTCCTCGTATTGATTTTTGAAATGCAGAAAGGACATCATAGTGGCCGTCTTCATTTTTATCATGAAAAAATACGGGTTTGGATTCAATTGATTTTAAATGTTCTAAAGTTATTTTTTTATCTTTTGAAGAATAGTAGGCGACTTCTAATAAGTTTAAAGCACTTCTAACATCTCCTGAGGAAGCATAAGCAATATAGTCGATTGCTTCTTCATCCAATTTTATTTCCTCTAATTCATTACACGCTCTTTTAATGGCTGTTTTCATTTCATCAATAGACAATTCATGTAATTCAAATATTTGAACTCTACTTCGGATAGCAGGATTTATTTTATGATAGGGATTCGATGTCGTTAATCCGATTAAAATAATGACTCCAGATTCTAAATGAGGCAGTAATATGTCTTGTTTATCTTTGTTCATTCGATGAATTTCATCAATTATTACTATCATTTCACCATACATTTTTGCTTCTTCTATTACAATATCAAAATCTTGCTTATTATTGATCGTAGCATTTAAAAAACGATGGGGTACTTTTAATTCATTTACAATTGCATTGGCAATGGAAGTTTTTCCTATACCAGGTTTTCCATACAAAATAAAAGAAAATATTTTTTTATTTTGGACTAAATTGGATAGCACTTTGCCTTCTCCAATAATATGACTTTGTCCAATAATATCCGTTATTTTTTGAGGTCTTAATTTATTTGCTAAAAGTTCCATATTTGTCACCTTATTCATTATAACATACCATTTTATTTGACGAAAGTAGCAAGCATTTTTTATAATAAAAGTAAGGAATGATTTACATGAATGAGAGTCGAAAAGAGAATTTAGAACATGAAATGAATCAATATTTAAATTATTTACAATTTGAACGAAAATTATCCAAAAATACGATTTCATCTTATTTTTATGATTTACTCGTTTTTAAAAATTATTTGGATCAAAATAATAAAACTTCACTAACTTGTTTTACAACATTGTTAGAAGATTTTTTAAAAACTATGGAAGAAAAGAGTCCTACTACAAGATCTCATTATTTAACGGTTTTAAAATCATATTATCAATTTTTAATAGAAGAGGGGTTAGTGAAGGAAAATCCTTGTGATTTTCTTTTAAGACCGAAGATGATTCAAAGACTTCCTAAATATTTAACCATAGAAGAAGTTGATTCTCTTTTAAATATTGAGCTTCGAAGTGCATACGATTATCGAAATAAAGCAATGTTAGAACTTTTATATGCAACTGGAATGCGTATTAGTGAATTAGTTCATTTAAAAATTCAAGATCTTGATTTTCAAGAAGATTTTGTTCATATATTTGGTAAAGGGAATAAAACAAGAATTGTTCCTATCAATGATACTTCAAAAAAATATCTTCTACTTTATTATCATGATCATCGTCCTTCACTTTTAAAAAATTCCTCTTCTGATTATTTTTTTATTAATAATCGAAAAGGAAAACTGTCTCGTCAAGGCTTTTTTAAAATGCTAAAAGCTCTATGTTATGAAAAAAATATAAAAAAAGATGTTTCTCCTCATGTCTTGCGTCATTCTTTTGCAACTCATTTATTGAACAATGGAGCGAATTTAAGAGTTGTTCAGGAATTACTTGGGCATTCAGATATTTCTACAACCCAAATTTATACTCATATTTCTAATGAAAAGATTAAAAAAGATTATCATTATCATCCACGTAATAAAAAAGAAGAAAATTAAATCTTTCTTCTTTTCTTTTATTTACTCATAACAATTAACGACTTTGTTCGTTTTTATTAGATCTACTATTTCTAGAATTGTTATTATTTTTTTCATTTCTAGAGTTTCTACTATTTGTGTTATTCGATCTATTGTTGTTATTACGAGCATTGTTTTGGTTTTGATTATTTCTACTCATTTTCTTTACCTCCCACTATTATTATGTGAGGATTCTATTTCTTCATTCTGAAAAATTTTAAAATTGAGTGGTAATTATTGGCTTAATAAATAACATCTGTTATTAAAAAAAAGCAACTCTTCATTCTTAGTTACTTTTTAATTTTTGAATTGTTTTCATTATGGTTTTATTGTCAATATTTTTTGTTTTATACCATCCACATTCTGTCATTTTTGTATAAACTTCATATTGCATTTTTAAAATTTCTTCTAAGCAACTTTTTAAAATAGAATGTACTTTTTTATTACTGGCTTCTTCGGTTCCATGAACATACACTTCTGCTGTTCCCTTTAATAATAGTAGGACATTTTCCATAATTAGCTTATCATTCATTTTCTATTCCCTCCATTATTTCCATAAGTTTCTTTTCCATAACAGTATGTTTTTTGGCAATTTTTTTTAAAAATGATGCTAAATTTTTATCTTGAACATTATTACTAAAATCTTGTAGTAACGATACTAAATTTTGTTCATGTCCAATCGCATCTTCCATATAAAGTAGTTCTTTTTGTGTCATTTTATTCCTCCTCATTCTTTTATTATTATCATAATCTTTTTATTTAAACCTAAAAAAATAATTATTTTGAAATGAAATAATTAAGTTTAGCATTTCATAGAATGTAGTAGGTGAGAGTATGAATATTTTAGGACCTTTTCTTGTTTCTACTATAGCAGGATTATCTACTGTACTTGGATCATTGGTTATATTTTTTCATTGGAAGAAGGAGAATATTAATAAATTTATTACTTTTAGTTTGAGCTTGTCTTTGGCTATTATGATAGGGGTATCTATAACAGAATTAATTCCTGAATCTACTTTTTTTATTATCACGGATTACAGACTTGCAAAAGGAATTTTTATTTGTTGTCTTTCTTTTTTAGTAGGTATTGTTTTAATTTATTGGTTGAATCAAAAAATAAATGGAAAATCACTTCTACAAAAAGATTTATATAAATTAGGAATTTTATCTATGCTTGCTTTGATGCTTCATAATTTACCAGAAGGAATTGCAACGTTTATGAGTGCTTATCAGGATATGAATTTAGGAATAAAATTAGGTGTAGCAATTATGCTACATAACATTCCAGAAGGAATAAGTATTGCTGTGCCTATCTATTATGCAACGAAAAATAAAAAAAATGCTATTTTAAAAACTTTTATTTCTGGCTTAGCGGAACCTTTGGGTGCATTTCTAGCCTTTCTATTTTTATCTAAATATATCACGAACACACTAATTAGTATCGTTCTATTATTTGTAGCAGGTATTATGATTACTCTTTCCATTCAAAAATTGTTTCCAGAAGCTTTGAAATATAAAGAAAACAAATTTATTTGGATTGGACTTGGAGTAGGAGTGGGCCTTACTATAATAAATCATTTTATATTGTAAATGATTTTTTTATTTGATAAGATAAGTAAAACATGGAGTAAATATGAAAAAAGAAAAATTAAATGTCATTGATTTTTTACAGAAAAATACTGGTTGGATTGTTACTTTAATTGGTAGTGGTTTAGCAGTCTTTTCTAGTATTTTTGTTTTAATCACTACCTTTGAAAATAAATTAAAAAGTATTTATTATCACGTGGATTTTTTATTTTATAAAAATTCTTTCAATTTTTATCAACTTATATTATATTTTCTTTTTATTTTAATTTGTTGGCAAGTTGTATTTTCATTAAAGAAAGTTATACTATTTGTTTATGATAAATTGATCAATAAGAAAAATATTATTTTTCCTAAGCTTGATTTATTATTTTCCATTCCTTTTTTTCTTCTTATTTTAGTTCTTTTATTTATTGATTGGTTGCTAAGTTTTTATTTATTATTTTATTTTCTATTATTTAATTGTTCACTTTTTTTTGAAATTTTTAAATATAGATATAAAATCTGATATTAAGGAAATTAATATAGTTGAAGAGTGTGTTAATTTTGTGAAAATATTATTATTCTTTTCAATAGTTGAAATGTTTTTCTGCTTTGTTAAAGTTACTTGTAATTTATATAATAAATCTGATTATTATATTATAAGACAAGATGATCAACTTGAAGTTGTTGTCGAAACTTACTCAGATTACTTTATAACTAAAAAAGCACAAATTGATGGTAACAAATTAATTATTATGAAAAATTCGCAAAGCATGAAATCTACTTTTGATACAATTGTAACTAAAGAAACTTTTGAAGATATTATTTTAAAATAATGATTAAATATTTTGCTAATATTTTAGTTTAACATAATGTATATTATGTTAACTCTTTAATATATTGAATTCCAATCAACTTCTGTATGATATCTTTTACTACAGATATCTGCATTATGTTCTTTTACTACATCTCTTAAATAACTGTAATATCTTATGAAATAATTCCATATACCATTTTGGTTTGCAAATTTTCCAACTTGTGACATTTTCACATAATCTGGTTGTGAATGTATATATTCTTGTATACTCATTGCATGGTCACCACCTGGTATTTCATCTGTTACCAATTCTCTAAATCGTTTTAATAATTTCTCTGAATTACTTTTTACATCTTCTACATCATATTGGTATTTATTATCATCTTTGAAGTGAATCAAATATTTTAATGAACCATTAAAGCTCTTTTTAATGGGTTCTATCATGTTTTCTGCAACCCCTACTCTCTTTGATAGGGCAGATATGGTACACGCAGTTTTGAGCTTTATAACAAAGTGATAATGTGGTTTCTTGAGTTCTCCTTCTTCTGTTACGTCTTGATCATGTCTTATATAGATCACTTCCTTTTGTTCTAGTAGATTTAGCATCTGTCTATCAAAGTTTTCATCATCTTCATAGATCACACACAGATAATAGACGTAGCCTATTTTTTAAATAGTATAATATAAAAAAAGAAGAGTTTTACTCTTCAATGTTTCAGAAAATTAAACTTTTCTAGATTGTATTTCTGCAATTTTTTCAAATACTTCGGCAGCATTACTTTCATTAATTTCAGTATAATTTAATTCTTTTAATGCCTGAATTTTAATAGTATTTAATTGTTGTGTTCGACTTAATTTTTCTTCATTTTTTTGTTCAATTTCTTGAACAAAACGTCTATGACTTTCTGCTAATTTACTACGACTTGCTCCTCCATTATTATATAATGTTAATGCAGAATATAAAATGCCTTCAAATATAAACTGTTTATCTTCTTGAAATTTATATTCTTCTGGATTCGTAAATCCAGTTGTTTTTGACATATATCCAAAGATATATTTGATTTCAGGAACGTTATCAATTGATTGTAACATATGGTATAAATACAAAGCTGCATATCGATTTTCATCATGTTTATTATCTTCTAATAATTTTTCTTTTAAAAGATATGTAATATCTGCTAAAAGTGTTTGATCTTCTTTACTTAATCCTTTTAAATCAAAATAACTATCTAAATCTGATGTATTTTTTACTCCTTGATTTAAACGATTTTCTACACTCATTAAATAATCAGTAGTTACTTTAATTCCATTTAAAGTTCCTTCATCTCCATCATCGATTTCCAAAAGTTTAAAAAGTAATAACTTTTTTTCTTTGGGCCATTTATTAATATCGTCTAATTCTAAATAATTATAGACCATTTGTCTCGATACTCCTAAGTACTTTGCTAATCGTACTTTCGAGATACCTAATTCTTGTAATAATTCATTTAATCTGTTCATTTAATCCCTACCCTCTTATTATTTACATGTTAATTATAGCATTTAACACTTTTTTGTCAAGTGTAAAGAGGTGTAAATATTTTTATTTTTCATTTTTTAAGAAAGATACCATAGTTTTTTTCCATTTTTTCCCACATTTTTAATGATTCCACTCCCAATGCATTCCTCTTCTAAGTAGAGAACACAAAATTGTCCAGGTGTTACAGCTTTGACACCTTCTGGATATGATACCTTTATTTCATTGTTGTTTAGATATTCTAATTTTACTGGATAATCTTCTCCACGATAACGAAATTTTGCTGTACATTGACTAGGATTTTTAGTACTGATTAAATTAACGGATTCTAAAGTACACTCTGTGCTGATTAAAAATTCGTTGCTTTCTCCAAATGCAACATAAAGAATATTTTTTTCAACATTTTTTCCACATACATAATGTCTTTTTTGATCTCCTGAAAGCCCTACATTTTTTCTTTGGCCAATTGTATAATTCATTAACCCATTATGAGTTCCAATGATTTCATTTGTTTCTACATTTATTATGTTTCCAGGATTTGGTTTTAAATAATTTTGAATAAATTTTTGATAGTGTCTTTCTCCTATAAAGCAAATTCCTGTTGAATCTTTTTTCTTAGCTACATTTAAATTTTGTTCTTCTGCAATTGTTCTTACCTCTGGTTTTGTTAAATGCCCAATAGGAAACATGACATCTTTTAATTGTTCTGATGATAATTGGGCTAAAAAATAAGTTTGATCTTTATTAGAGTCAATTCCGCGTAATAGTTTTGTTCCTTCTAGTCTTGCATAATGTCCAGTTGCAATTTTATTCGCGCCTAATTTTTTGGCTTCTTTTTTAAATAAATCAAATTTAATATATTTGTTACATAATAAATCGGGATTCGGTGTTCTTCCTTTTTTTAGTTCTTCTAAAAAATAAGTAAAGACATAATCCCAATATTCTTTAATAAAATCAACACGATGGAGAGGTATTTCTAATAAGTTACACAATTCCAATGCATCGTTGTAATCTTGTTCTTGGGGACAAATATCATGATTTAAAGTTGGATTACCACTAATGTCATTGTTTAGGGTAGCATCCCAATTTCTCATAAATAAGCCTTCCACTTCATAGCCTTGTTTTTTTAATAAGTATGCGGATACAGCGCTATCTACTCCACCAGAAATTCCAACTATTACTTTTTCCATCAAAGTCACTTCCTAGTTGATATTATATCAAAAAATAGTAGTAATATCTAGCTCAGTAAAAATCCAAAATAGCGGATTAATTTTATTCCTACTAAGTCTAAAAATAAATCATAACAAAGTAAAAGTAAAATTAATAAAATACAATTAAGTGTAATATGAAAAATATAATCTTTTTGATTTTTTTTGTATATAATCCATCTCATGATACTTTTTCCAATTCTTATAAGTTTGGAAAGAAAAATTCCAAATATTAATAGAAAAAATAATCGTGTTATGATGAAAAAGATTAACATATATAATAAACCATTCCATTGATAATTGGTAATAAATAAAGTCAGACAAAAACCAAAAGAAATTCCTTCATAAAAGATGTAACCCACAGCTAAGGGAATTCCGATTAAGAAAAAAGTTGATATTAATAAAATTGAAAAAATAGCAAAATGAGTAATACTAAAATGAGTTGCATTTTCAGCAAGACTTAATGCATAATTGGAAATTGTATTTTGAAAGGAATTACGTGATAACATGCCAAAGTAAATTCCTACAGCAAATCCAAATGCTAGAATAATTGATAAAAAGATCCATAAGTTTTTATGTTTTGATAAGCTTGTCCATATTTTTTTCATTTTCTCACCTAATGAATTATATTTACAAAATACATGATTTATGATAAATTATTTTTGTTAAATATGAGGTGAATAAAATGAGTAAAAAAGCAAGAAAGATTGCAACTTGGATTATGGTATTCATCATGATTGGTAGTGTGGTAGCTACGATTGTGAGTTATGCTTTGGCCTAATAGATCATTACTAAAAAGATCGTAGTTTTTTCATTTATATGTCGTAATACTTTTTTAAGATTACGGCTTTTTTAATGAAAAAAAGACTATTTCAGTCTTTATAAAAATAAATTTGGAATTAAATAAATTGCTAAGAAAGAAAAAACGATGATTAAAATTGCAAACAAACGATTATATCCTTTTGCTTCTACTTCTCCACCTATTTGGTAATTTTGATAGATATTTAAGATTAATAAAAGAATTCCATATAGTATTAAAATAATGGATAATTTATAAGAAAATATTGAGAAGAAGACGCTTAAAATGCCTACTAATGTTGGTTCAATCATACTAATAGAAAGAATGGATAATGTTTTTTTAAATCCAACTTGTTTATTACAAATTTTTTCAAATCCTAATTGAAAAACAATTGCTAATAAAATATAGCTTATAATGAAACCGATTATAATACAACATAGGATTTTAAAATAACTAAAATGCCAAATGTGATTGATTCCTGTATATATATTTTTCATGTTTAATGTTTCTGTCGTTAATGCATAAATACCTTTAATAAAAGATATAGCACAGAAACCTAAAATAACGCTTGTAAGTAGTAAAATAATTAATGTTAAATTAAAGTCTTCTTCTTTTAAAAATTGTGTTACTGTTTCTTTTGGATTTTGAATGATATTTTTACATAAATCGAGTGTTTTTTGGATGTATTTTTTGGAAGTATTGGTTACTTCTACTTTAATTGTTTCTTTTGCTTTTGCAATTTCTTGCTTCTTTTGTTTGCAATCACAATTTTGATCTTTTTTTAATTCTTTTCCACAATATTTACAAAATTTTGCCATTGTTTTCACCTCTACTATTTTTTTCTAAAATAAGTTACTAAACTTTCTATTTTTAAAATTTCTTTTTTATCTATGTTATTTATTGTAATATAAAAGGAATCATTACTTTCTTTTTTATATACGTTTTCACCTTCTTTGATTTCATATGTGTAATCTGCTCGGAATGATAAGTAAATATTTCCTTCTTCTAGCATTTTGATATTTGTGAGTTTAATTTCATTGATTTGAAATTTTGTTAGTCCAGTGTTTTCTAACTCTTTTTTGAATTTATCATATGTATTTTTTAATTCTTCTATTTTATATATACTATTTAAAGATTGAAACTCTTTTTTTTCAATTGCTCCTAAATAGATGGTTTCGATTACATCTTTTCCTAATTTTTCCATTTCATCTGTCAATTCTTGGGATGCATCTTTTAGATTAAAGTGATATGTGTATTCTTTGTTTTTTATAGTAATCTTTTTTTCTAAACTCATACCATTTTCTAATATTATTTTTAATGGATAGGTTCCTTGAAAAATCAAAGGTATTTTGTAACAATCATATCCTTTTTTTAGTTCTTCTTTTTCTAAATATTCTTCTAAATTTTGCTCCATTAAAAAGGCTTTTGCTCCAGTTGGTAAATAAATTAATACATCACTTAGTGTTTTGATATTTGTTTGAATAATTTCCCAATTTGTAAATAAAATCAATCTATTTTTTTCTTTTTTTTCTAAAACATAATCTTTTTCATAAGTAAAATTATGATTTTCCGTTTTAAAGCTTACATGACAAATTGCTTGGTTTTTGTTCTTTTTCATTTCACATCCTGTTACTTTAAAGTCCGTCATTTTAAATTCATTTAAATCAGGATAAACTTTCGAAAAAATTTCTTTGTTGGTAAATTTAGATTCTTCAATTTTTAAGTCTGCTAAAAGATTATCGTAGTTTTTGTTTTCCCAATTTTTTAAATAGTTATGAATTGCATTATCTGGAGAATTAAAGTATTTTAATTCTAAGAAGAATAAAAATACAAATCCAATAATACATAAAATAGCAAGAATGATTTTGTTTTCTTGAGATAATTCTTTTTTCTTTTTTTCTACGGTTATATTGATTGCTGTTTCTTTTAATTTATTGCCACAATGTTCACAAAAGATGGCATCTTCATCTATTTTTTTTCCACAGTTTTCACAATACATGCTTGCACCTCTATTTTTATCTTAAAAATGTTTTTTTAAATTGTCAAATAAATTTGCTTTTGCATTTCGTTTTAGACAAAAAATTAACAAAAAAAGGCTTATCTTTCGCCTTCTTTTAGCATCGTTGTAATAAAAATTCCGTAACCATTTTTTACATTATCTACAATCGCATGAGTGACTGCTCCAATGATTTTACCATTTTGAATAATGGGACTTCCACTCATTCCTTGAATTACTCCTCCTGTTTCTTTTAAGAGTCGTTCATCTGTTATTTCAAATGTAATATTTTTAATGTCCGCTGAATTGTTTATGTTCGTAATTTCTATGTTGTACTCACCTATTTGATTATCTGTTAAAACTGTATAAATTGTAGCAGGACCATTAGTAATTTCTTCTGGATTTCCTACTTGAAATATTTTTCCATTTGGTATTTGTGCAGTATAATCGCCAAATACTCCATATAAAGTATTTTTCTTTATTTTTCCATAGATTTGGTTAAAATTTAAATTGGCATTTTTTTCTCCAACGGTTCCATCGGTACTTTTAATGATTTTTGATACTTCACTATCAAATATAGTTCCTGTTTTTACTTCAATTCTTTTATTGGATGAACTTTCTAAAATTTCATGTCCTAATGTTCCAAATATTTTGGTACCTGGATCGATGTAAGTTAATGTACCTATTCCACTAATTCCATCTTTGACATAAAGTCCTGTTTTATAAACTCCATCAATATTTTTAAGAGTTAATTCCGATTCTATTGTTTTATCTTCTCTTTTTATAGTTAATATGATCTTATTTTGATCTAAATATTTATCAATTGCATTGGTTAATTCTTCAATGGAAGAAACTTCTTTTTTATTTACTTTCGTAATGATATCTCCAACTCTTATTTCAGGTGTACCTTTTTGATATTCTCCATCTACTTTATAAAAGCCAATTACCATTACACCATTTGAATCAATATGAATTCCAATATTTTCTCCACCAACTATGATTTGATCAGAATAGGCAAAAACCATAACTGGTGAAAGTAAAATAGTTAGATTCACTAAAAATAATAATAATTTCTTTTTCACTTTCTCACCTCACATTTCTAGTGTGGCTTATTTGAAAAGAAAAAAAATGACAATAGTTGGTTAGATCCAATTCTTGTCAAAATTTTTATTCTTTTTCTTCTTCTTTGATTTCAAAATTTGCTAATTCGCCATTTTCTTTTAATATTTGAGTAACAGATTCTGATGCGTGATTTAATTTTTCACTACAAAATTTTACTAGTTTCATCGCTTCTGTGTATTGTTCAATGGCTTTTTCTAATTCAATATTTCCACTTTCTAGTTCTTTTACAATTTTTTCTAATTCTTGTAATGCACTTTCAAAAGTCCTATTCATGATTTACCTCCTTTACTATGGCTTTGATACTTCCTTCTCTCAATTTTACACAAATCATATCATTTATTTTTAAATCTTTACTTGTTTTAATTATGTTTTCATCTTTTTTAAGGATGGAATAGCCTTTTTCTAAAATATTTAAAGGATTTACTAATTTTAGAGTATTGATTGTAAAATTTAATTGATGCTGATACTTTTCTAAAATTCGATCCATATGATGAGAGCATATATTTTGATAATTGATTATTTTTTCTTGTTTGTTTTGATAAATAAACAATGGATTTTTTAATACGTAAGATGTTTCTAATTGCATTAATTTATTTTTTTTATTTTCTAAATATTTTTCAAACCAATGATTAATTTCTTCTGTTATATAATCTAGTTTCTGTATTTTTGCCTCATAGATCATGTTAGGGTTTTGTAACAGATAAGATTCTTTTAACTTTTTTAGATGTTGTTCTTCGAATTCTATTTTTTTCTTTAATGAATTTTTAATTCGTATATTACATTGATCAATTAAATTTTGAACCTCTAACATAGTGGGAACCGATAATTCTGCAGCACCGGTTGGAGTGGGTGCTCTAAGGTCTGCCACAAAGTCTGATATAGTGTAATCAATTTCGTGGCCTACTGCACTGATAATAGGTATTTGTGAGTCAAAAATCGCTCGAGCAACACTTTCTTCATTAAATGCCCACAAATCTTCAATAGAACCACCACCTCGACCAACAATTAAGAGATCCAGTGGATAATTTTGGGCTTTATTAATTTGTTTTACAATATCGGGTGCTGCTGATTTTCCTTGCACTAAAGCTGGAAATAAAATTGTTTCACAAATGGGGTATCTTCTTTTTATGGTACTTAAAATGTCTCGAATGGCTGCACCAGATGGGGCGGTAACGATTCCAATTCTTCTGGGATATTTTGGAATTTCTTTTTTATATCGAGCATCAAACAGACCTTCTTTTTCTAATTTTCTTTTTAATTCTTCATAAAGAATATAAAGATTTCCTAATCCATCTTCTTCCATTTTTTCGACATATATTTGATAAGTACCCTGAGCTGGATAGCAAGATACTCTTCCTTCTATTAAAACTTTTTTCCCATCTTCTGGAGTAAACTTTAATTCATAAGTGTTATTTTTAAACATGATGGCACTTACTCTTGATTCTTCATCTTTTAATGTAAAATAAAGATGTCCACTCATATGATTTTTAAAGTTAGAAATTTCCCCTTTTAGATAAATTTTATGAAGAAAGGAATTGTCATCTAGTAGCAGTTTTATGTATTGATTTAAAGCACTTACTTTAATATAATTTTTTTCCATGACTTCCTCTTATTCTTTGATTATTTTATCTAATACCGCATTGATTATTTTTCTTACTGATTCATCACTATATTCTTTTGCAAGTTCAATCGCTTCATTAATTACGACAACGGGAGGAGTATTGGTATTTTTTAATTCATAAATACCCATTCTTAAAATAGCGGCTCCTGTTTTATCAATGCGATCAATTGTCCAGTCTTTTACATATTGATTTGCTATTTTATCAATTTCTTTTTTTTGCTTCCATACTCCGTAAATGATTTCTTTTACAAATTCATTGTCCATTTCAATATTTTCTTTTATTACTTCCTCTATTTTATATGGTGTTTTTAAAGTTTCATAAATATCAATTTGATATAAAATAATCATACATTTTTTTCTTAATTCACTTCGAGATAATGCCATTTTTTCTTCACCTAATTTATTATAACAAAAAGAAAAACAACCTACAAGGATTGTTTATTTTATCTTTTTTCTATAAAGAATCATTTCTTTTTTGATTTCTGGTTCATGATGACTTTTGGTTAAATCAAAGCGATCAATAATCCAACGATTTTCTGCCATTTCTAATTCTTCTAAAAAAGTAATTACAAATTGATCTTTTAAATGATTATAATTTGGTAAACTTCTTATTTTGGCTTGATTTAGTAAATTTAAAAAAACATTAAAAGTTTTCCATTTTTTTTGTTTTTTTCTTTTTTGATCGATTGTAGTGTTTTCATCTAATAGTATAAATCTTTCTTCATAATAAGGTGTTCCATCTTCCATAAATTCACTTATGATTGGTGTTTTAATGATAGATTTTGCAATTTCTTTTAATTGGGGTAAAACTTTTTTTAGTTCGCTCAGTATTTCACTTTCTTCTTCTTTTCTTGTTTCCTTTTCTCTAAAAAGATTTTGACATTTTGTTAATAAAGTAAATAAAAGAATTCTTTTTTCTTTTTTATCACTTACAACTTTTAATAAATCAATGCAATTTCTTGCAATTAGTTCTTCATTTTTTTGCATGGAAAATTCGGTTTCATACTGTTTTTCCATTTTCTACCTCCTATTCTTTTTTTTCTTTGTCATTTTTTTGTTTTAATTCATATAACACATTTAAGGCATCCATTGGTGTGAGTCTTAAAGGGTCAATTTGATTTAAGTATTCTCTTAATTCATCGGTTTTCTTTTCTTCCTCAAAGTCCATAACAAGTTGAATGGTATCATCTTCTGTCTGTTTTTTCTTTTTGCTTTCTTTTTCATAGAAACTTAAAATTTCGTTTGCACGGTTTAATAAACTTTTTGGCATGCCAGCAAGAGAAGCTACATGAATTCCATAACTTTTATCGACAGCTCCCGATTTGATTTTATGAAGAAAAGTAATTGTTCCATTTTCTTCTTTGGCACTGACATGAATGTTTTTAATATTTGAAAAATTTCTTTCTAAGCTAGTTAATTCATGATAATGAGTGGAAAATAATGTTTTACATTTGATGTTTTTACTAATGTATTCAAGTATACTTTGTGCAAGACTCATTCCATCATAAGTGGCTGTTCCTCTTCCTAATTCATCAAATAAAATAAGACTATTTTCGGTTGCATTACAAATGGCATTTTTAGCTTCTTTCATTTCTACCATAAAGGTGGATTCTCCATTTACTAAATCATCGCTGGCTCCAATTCTGGTGAATATTTTATCTATGATCGGAAGATTTGCATAGCTGGCTGGAACAAATGAACCCATTTGTGCTAGTATTATAATAATAGCTAACTGACGCATGTAAGTACTTTTTCCGCTCATATTTGGTCCTGTAATTAAAAGAGTATTGATACTTTGATCCATTATACAATCATTATTTACATATTCTTGATTACTTACTTTTTCAACAACTGGATGTCTTCCTTCTTTGATTTCAATATGATGTCCTTCGTTTAATTCGGGTTTAACAAAATGATATTCTTCTGCACAAACAGATAATGAACAAATTGCATCTAGTTCACTTAATATTTCTGCAGTATCTAATAAGGAAAGCAATTTTTCTTTAATCATATTTTTAACTTCTAAAAATAAATTGTATTCCATTTCAATTATTTTTTCTTCGGCATTTAAAATTAATGCTTCTTTTTCTTTTAATTCTGGACTGATGTATCTTTCACAATTTGTAAGTGTTTGTCTTCTTTCCCAATGAAGATCATCTGATACTTGGCTTACTTGTCCTTTTGATACTTCGATATAATAACCGAATACTTTATTATATCCAACTTTTAAGGTTTTAATGCCTGTTGTTTCTTTTAATTTGGATTCGAAATCAGCAAGAAAAGTTTTTCCTCCACTTCTTACTTCTTTTAATTCATCTAGTTCTTGATTAAATCCACTTTTAATGATATACCCTTCTTTGATTGTGACAGGAGGATTATCATAAATCGCACGTTCTAATAAATCATATATTTCTTGGTGAGTATTCATTGAATAGTCAAATTTTAATTCTTCGCAAATTTCTTTTACTTCTGGTAGTGTTCCTATGCTATTTTTTAATTGAAGTAGGTCTCTGGCATTTAAGTTACCACAAGTTAATTTGCCACAAATTCTTTGAATATCATAGACTTTATATAACGCATTTCGAAGTCGATCTTTTAATATAAATTCATTATGAAGTATATCAATTTTATGATAGCGATTTAGTATTAAATTTTTGTCTTTTAACGGATTCATAAGCCATTGTTTTAGCTTTCTACTTCCCATACTTGTTTTACATTTGTCCAATAACCATAATAAAGAATATGTTCTTTCTTTTAAACGTAATGTTTCTACCAATTCTAAATTTCTAACTGTATGAACATCCATTTCTAAATAATCATCTAAAAAGATTTGTTTTGCTGGATTTAGATGTGATAAATCTTTTAATTCACGAATCACTAAATAATAAAATAAATGTTTGACACTTTCTTTTAGGTGTTCATCTTCTAGATTTTCATATAAATTTTGATATTGATTTTCTAAAGTATGTTCACTTATGGATACTTCTATTCCATAATTTCCTTTTAAGGTTCCAATTAATTCTACATCTAAATTGTCTTTTAAAATGACTTCTAAAATTCCTAAGTTTAAAATTTCACTTAAAAGTTTTTCTTTTTGATGTGGCAAGGATGTAACATATAAAGATCCTGTACCAATATCTGCATAACAAATCACATATAGATAGGAAAAATCTAAAATGCTCGCTATATAATGATTGTCACATTCGTTTAAAAATCCAGAATCAATTACAGTACCTTTGCTAATGACTTGTATAACTCCTCTTTTAACCATGCTTTTACTGTCTTTTGAGTCTTCTAATTGTTCACAAATTGCAACTTTATATCCTTTGCTTACTAACTTTTCAATGTATGGATTTACAGAATGAAAAGGTACTCCACACATGGGGACACGTTCTTTTAAACCAGCATTTTTTCCTGTAAGTGTTAATTCTAATTCACGACTGGCTGTTTCTCCATCTTCAAAAAATAGTTCATAAAAATCTCCAACTCGATAAAATAATAACTCATTCGGATATTCCTTTTTAATATCCATATATTGTTTCATCATAGGACTTAAATCATTATAGTTTACTTCGCTTCGTTTCATACTTCCACCAATGTGTATTATATCATGATAATGAAGGATGGCTAGTAAAAAATGGTAAAATTTTTCAATTTTAGAATAAAAATTAGCTTTGATCTTTTCAATATTTTTATGAGAAGATTGAAAAAAAAGACCATATTAAATAAAGTTCTTTTAATTCTTATTTATTACAGTTTTGCCATATTTTTTAAATGGTCCGTTAACATGAAAAAAATGCCCTTTTGGCATTATTTCATTTTCTTTTTCATTTTTTGAATTGATTCTTCTGCTTCATCCATTGCGGTATTCAATAACTTGTCTGCTTTTTTTTTCGTATTGGTATTAGTTAATGTATATGTTGCTAAAGCAGCTCCACCCATCATGGATAATGCAGAGACAAATAACATATTTTTAAAATGTTTCATACCTTTCCACCTCACATTCTTAATATGGGTAGAAAATACTTCTTTATACTTGATGTTTATTCTTTCGCTCCGTTAAATTTTTCCAGTAATATTTCTTTTAATGTCGTTTTCCGATGATTGGAGTAATCGTTTTTTACTCCTTCTAAAAATGCGATGGGCTCTCCTACAATCATTAAACTTTTTTTTGCTCTTGAAACTCCAGTATAAATTAATTTATTATAAAGCATTTTGTAATAATTTTTACTAATTGGTAAAATGACATGTGGAAATTCACTACCTTGACTTTTATGAATTGTCATGGCATAAGCATGTTTGATAGCAAATAAATCTTCTTTGGTATAAACGACATAGTTTCCATCAAAGTCGATTGTAATTTGTTCTTTTTTTCTTCCTTTTTGTTTTGTTTCTTCTATTTTTTTTATATATCCAATATCTCCATTGTAAACATTACAATCTGGATTATTTACAAGTTGTAAAACTTTATCATTGGTTCGATATGTGTAATCTCCTACTTTAATTTCTTTAGAATCTTCCGTTTTAGGATTAAATAAGGCTTGTAAAATAATATTTAAGTTGTCGATTCCATTTTCTCCTTTATACATGGGAGCAAGTATTTGAATGTCGTCTACTTTTAATCCTTTTTCCATCGATTTTTCACATATTTGATAAATTGTTTCTTTTATGATTTTGCTTTGACATGGAAAAAAATTGTAATCATCGGTTTTATCCATAAAATTTTCATTGAGCTTTTGTTCTTTAATTTCCTTTGCTAAATAAGGAATATAGGAGTTTTCGCTTTGACGATAAATTTTATTTAAAGGACAATAGGAAAATAAATTGCTTTCTACTAAATCATTTAAAATGAGTCCTGCACCCACACTTGGTAATTGAAATGTGTCTCCTACAAAAACGATTTGAATATTAGATTCAATTCCTTCTAGTAAGTTATAAAGAAGAAATGTATCAATCATACTGACTTCATCAACAATAATAAGACGATGCTGGTTTTTATTATGCCGATTAATTAAAAATTCATTGGTATCTTTATTCCATTTTAAATATCGATGAATCGTCATTGCAGGTAAATTGGTGCTCATAGAAAGTTTTTTACTTGCTCTACCTGTTGGAGCTAATAGTGCAATGGAAGTATAGGTTTCGATTGGTGTGAGGTGATATAATTGAATGAAAAGTTTTACTATCGCATTTACAATAGTAGTTTTTCCTGTTCCTGGACCTCCAGAGATAATTGTAATCCGTTCTTGTAAGGCTTTTTTTATGGCTTTTTTTTGTTCTAAATTATAATGTACGGAGGAAGATTCTTCTAAATGTTCTAATTTTTCATCCAATTTTTTATGTGTTTTTTTAGGCATTGCGGCAATGTGATATAAATGATCGGCAATTTTATGCTCCATTTCATAGTTTTCTTCTAAATATATTTTTTGTTCTTTTTGAATAATTTCAAATTTGGATTCTAATTCTTCTATATAGCTTTGTAATTCTTCCATATCTAAAAAAATTTGAAACCAATTTTTTAAGCTTGTATGAATTTCTTCTATATAATAATAGATGTCACCTGTCGTATCACTTAATCTTTTCATACATTCGATCAAACATGCTTTGATTCGAATGGGATTATCACTATCATGATTTGTTTTGAAGATTTCATCAATTTTATTAAAGTCTATTATTTCTTGAAAAAAATAAAGATTTTCATTTAAATAAGTTTTGGTTTTATCTTTGAAACGGTTGATAATTTTTGTGGCTTCATTGACGCTAAATCCTAAATTTTTTAATTCTAAAATTAAATCATCGCTACTTGAATAAGCTAATATGGAAGCATAAATTTTGTTCGCTTTTTTTTCTGTCATTCCAGGTACTAAATATAAATTCGCCATATTTTCTTTAATTTTGTTTAAAGATTCTTCTTTAAATGTTTCCACGATTTTCATCGCTGTTTTTTCTCCACAACCTTTGATTAACGGACTGCTTAAAAATTCGATGATTGCTTCGGTACCATTTGGTATTTCTTTTTCTGATTTATATACTTGATATTGATATCCATATCGTTCATGTTTTTGATATTCTCCATATAGAATGTAAGTGTCTTCTGTATTTAAATCTACAAACGTTCCTGTAATGGTAATCGTTTTGTTTAAAAATTCTTTTAATTCTTCTTCATCGGTTTCTTTGACTTTAAAGGTTCCTACAAAAAAACCATTTTCACTTTTAAATATAGTTTGTCTTATTTTTCCTTTGATGTAATGCATGGATACTTCACCTCATTCATTTTATCAAAGAATGAAAAAAAGCGAAAGTTTTTTCGCCTTTAATTGTTCGACATTTTATATCCTAGTAAATATAATTGATAGGATAAAGAATCATATTGCTCGTCTAAATCTTTAAAATCTTGCGTTGATTTTGCTTGATTTAATTTAGTCCAAGATTCATATAAACGATTGTAATTTATTAACATCATTTCTCGATCTTTTTGACTTGCCGAACTCATTCGATTATAGTAGTCATTTAAAGATGTTATTATAAATTCATCATATGTAGCATAATTTTTTTTGTCTACTTTTTTGATTTGTTTAAAAGATGTATCTCTTATAATTGGTTGCATAATATTTGCTTTTTTTAATAATGAATCGTTTAATTTTACAATTCCTATATATATTGAATTATCATTTAATTCTAATACTTTAAAATCACACTTTGAAAACATACCCTTCACCTATTTTTATTATATCAGATTTTAAGAAAAAATATATACTTTTTTAAAGATTCACTGTTGTATGTTTCTCTCCAATTATTTCTACTCCATCTAATTTTTGCAATAATACTGATTCCATTTGATTTTGTTCGGATTCATTTTTTATTTTCACTTTTAAATAATTGGAAGTATGTCCTACAAAGAATTGATCTTTTGTTTCTTCTATTAAAACATCCATGGTTTGATTTAAAAATTGTTTTGCATATTCAAGTTCTAATTTATTTGATAATGAAATTAGTTCTCGATTTCGTTCTTTTTTTATTTCTTCTTTTACTTGTTCTATCATATTTGCGGAAGCTGTTCCATCTCTTTTGGAATAAGGAAAGGCATGAACTTTACTGAATTTAAATTTTTTTACTGTATTTAATGTTTGTTGAAATAGTTCATCTGTTTCAAATGGGTGCCCTACAATGATATCGGTTGTAATATTAATGAAAGGACGAATATTTCTTATTTCTTTTAGTTTGTTTTCAAATTCTTTTAAGTTGTATTTTCGATTCATTTTTTTTAAAATATCATCACTTCCTGCTTGTAAGGGAATATGTAAATGATCACATATTTTGGAATTCTTTCTTAATTCATTTAAAAATTTATCATTTAATTCTGTAATTTCGATAGATGAAATTCGGATTCTTTTTAATTTTTTCATTTTACTTAATTCATGAATTAAATCAGTTAAGTCATAATTCATTCCGTAACCATAAGCCCCTGTATTAATTCCCGTAAGTACAATCTCTTTGTGCCCGTGATTTACAAACGAATTGGCTTCTTTTAATACGTCTTTCATTGGTTTTGATCGAAGTACACCTCGTACATAAGGTATGATACAATAACTACAAAAATTGTTGCATCCATCTTGTATTTTTAAAAATGCTCTTGTGTGACTTGTAAATTTTTCAATTTCCATTGGTTCAAATGGGATGTTTCTAGTGTTTGCAAATTGAATCTTTTTTTTCTTTTCTTCTTTATATTGATTAAGATAAAAAACAATTTTACTTTTGTTCTGATTTCCAATTAAAATATCAATATCCATTGATTCATATTCTTTTTGCTTGTTTTCACTACTACATCCTGCTACAATTAAAATCGTATTTGGGTTGCTTTTTTTGATATGTCTAGCCATCTTTTGTGACTTTTTATCAGCCATGTTTGTTACAGTACAGGTATTAATAATTGTAATGTCACTATTTTCTTCTTGAAATAAAAATCCAGCTTTTTCTAATTTTTCTTTCATCATTTCGCTTTCATATAAATTAACTTTACATCCTAAAGTGATAATGGAAAATGTCATAAGTATTCCTCCGATCTACCTATTATACTATAAAAAAAAGACTTTTTAAAAGTCTAATTTAATAGTTCGTTTAATTGTTTTAATGTTTTTAAAAATTCTTCTTCATGATAATAAGCCATGGATTTGATTTCTACTTTGTTTTCTTCCATAGAATTATGAGATAATTTTTCTAAATCTATTTTTTTTACTTGAATTTCATTGTCAATCATTTGTTCTTTTTCATATTGGATTGGAATTGGTGCCGTTTTTAGTAATTCTTCATAACTAATAATTGCTTTTTCTTCTTGCTCATTTTCATATTCAGTCATGTCAATAATCGGCTTTGGTTTTTCATCAATTGTATTTACAATCTTTTTAAGATCTATTTCTTCTTCCATTTCATTTTGTACTGGCTTTTTTAAAATATCTTCCTCTTCGTTATTTTTTAATATATAAATAAGTGAAACAACTAGCACAATTAAAGTTAGTACGGAAAAGTATAAGATGTAATCAATTAAGGATAAGGTATGTAAAAATGAAATAATATCTTTTATAAATTGCATCATATTCCTCCTCCTTTTGTTATTATTATAGTAATTTTGATAAATTATGTAAAGAAAAAGAACGAATTATCGTTCTTTTTACGGATTGTTGACGAGATAAGGATCTTCTTTGCTGCCTGTACCTGTAACTGTTATTTTTTTTGTTAAATTAATCACTGGTCGATTACCACGAAATAAAGTTCCAAGTGTTCCTTCATTCATTTCTCCATTTTGATCTGTTTCGATGTAATAATAATTTCCATTGTTGTTTTTTGCAGGACTTAGTGTCCACCAACTGGTTTTAATTTCAGAATTGTATAAATAATATTCTGTGTTTGGTGAATGGTTGCTTCCTCCTGCTAATGCTACTTCATCTGCAGATAATAATCCAATTTTAGAAGATGTTGCTTCTCCAAGACATTCAAAAATAGCATTGTGATTGGTATAAATTCTGGTTAATGTTAAAAATCCATTTTCATCATAAGAGGTATCAGAACAAAATTTACTATTTGCTATAAAGGCATCATAGTTTATTAAATTACTTTGATACCAGACTTTTAAAATGTTTAAGATATTGGCATCTTGAAAAGATAAATTATAATTACTATCTTGAGCATAAAATTGAGTATTATTATTGATTAAATCATTTAATACTAATTTGACACTACCATCGCCATTAATTTTTACAATACGCCATAAAAAATTGGCAAAAGAAACATAATTATTTTCAGTTTTTCCTCGAAAATAATAACTTTTTCCATCGTCATCTGTACTTTCAATTAATCCTTCTTCTTCTGTTGCTGCAGATTCTCCAACTATCGTTTTTGTACTACCATGAATAGTATTGTTTTTTAGAATAATATTCGCAAAATTATTCATATCTTTTTCTAGTTGAATGGAAATGGTTCCAATTACTTTTGCTTGTTCTTGATTTTTGATTTTTAGAGTATAACTATGCGTTGTATTTCCTTGAATTTCCATTGCTTTTACGATTTCATCGTGGCCATTGGGATAACTTTTTTGAATACTTTGAAAGTTTTTTTGATCACTAAAAAGTTCGTATTCTGCATTTTTAGAATTGGTACGTTCTAAATTTATACTGTAATAAGTAGGTTCATTGGAAGTATTAATAATGGAAAAGTGATATATTTTTTCTTTTTCTTTGGTCTCAATTTCTTTTCCTTCTAAAAAGTTAAAGGATAAGTTTTCTTCTACAAACACCTCTGCATATTCATTAATAGCATTACTACTTTTATGAAAAGAATAATGAATAATACAAGAAATGCTTCCAATTAAAAGTAATGTTAAAACAAATAAGGTAATTTTATATTTTTTTTGCATATCATCAAATCCTCAATTATTATAAGTATATGATTTTGTGCAAT
This sequence comes from uncultured Erysipelotrichaceae bacterium, assembly GCA_948439995.1. Classification (GTDB taxonomy): domain Bacteria; phylum Bacillota_I; class Bacilli_A; order RF39; family UBA660; genus MGBC162267. The sequence goes on from CAOJNP010000002.1 coordinate 24,634, forward strand.
TTTTGTCAATTTTTATCCATTCTCATTTGATGAATATATAAAAAAATAGCTATGTTTTTCACATAACTATAAATATTTTTTAAAGCTTTTTATTTCACTGTCATTTTCTAAATTTGTCTTATCTAATTCTTCCAACAATTTTTTTTGTTCTCTTGATAATTTTATTGGAGTAACCACATGGAAAATGACATATAAATCCCCTTTGCGTAAAGAATTTGCTACTTTCACACCTTTTCCTTTTAATTTTACTTTGCTACCGCTTTGAGTTCCTGCTTTAACATCTAATATAACATTACTATCAATAGTTGGAATTTCTACTTTACCTCCCAAAGCTGCCGTTGTAAAAGTAATTGGTACTTCAAGGAATAAATCTTCTTCTTCTCTTTCAAAAATAGGATTTTTTCCAACTTTAAATTCGATATAAATGTCGCCATTTGGGCCACCATGATATCCAGCTTCACCTTTTCCAGAAATTTTTAATTGATAGCCATTGTCTACTCCTTCTGGAATGGTTATTTCAATTTCTTTTTTCTTTTTTATGTGTCCAGACCCACGGCATACATTACATTTTTCTTCGTAAGTTTTTCCTTTTCCTCCACAAGTTGAACAAGTAGTTTCGGTTTGAAAAATACCAAATAAACTACGTTGTTCTTCAATTACTCTTCCTTTTCCATTACAAGTTTTACAAGTTTTTTCTCCAAATCCACCAACACCATTACATTTTTCACAAGTTTCATCTAATTCTAGTTGAATCTCTTTTTTACAGCCTTTCACTGCTTCTAGAAAAGATAAATCAAGTCTTATTAGACGGTCTCGTCCTTTTTGAGGACGATTGGAACTTCTTCTAGATGAACCTCCAAAACTACTAAATCCAGAGAAACCTCCTCCAAATAAATCATCAAAAATACTTCCTAAGTCAAAATCTTCGGCATTAAATCCAGAGAAACCTCCGCCACCATTTTGGAATGCTGCATGTCCAAATTGATCATATTGACGTCTTTTTTCAGGGTCAGATAAAACAGAATATGCTTCGCCAATTTCTTTGAATTTTTCTTCTGCCCCTGGCTCTTTATTCACATCGGGATGATATTGTTTGGCCAGTTTTCGAAATGATCGTTTAATTTCTTCATCGGTTGCAGATTTTGAAACACCTAAGACTTCATAATAATCTTTTTTTTCCATTTATTTCACTTCTTTCCTACAATTGTTATATTTTTTAATAATAAAGAAGGAGCTGAAACACATAATAAATTATGCGAATATTCTTTTCCTATTTCTATTACATTTGAAAATAACTCAAAAAAATTGGTAGATAATATTATCATTTCTAATCCGTTTGTTATTTTTCCATTTTCTACAACAAGTCCTTCTGCATGAAGAGAAATGGTTCCATTTTTTTTATCAATTCCAGAATGTAATCCATAAATTTCATCAATAATAATACCATTATTAAGCTTTTGAATTAATTCTTGCTCTGAATTATCGCCTGATTTTATATATAAATTATTGACTCCATAAGCATTTCCTGTTGCTTTTACATTCTGTTTCGTTGCATATTCTAAATTATTTATTTCCAATTGAAATATTCCATTTTTTACAATTTCTTTTTCATATGTAATGGTTCCTTCGGTATCAAAATAACGTTTTTCAATTCCATTTTTAGGGTCTTCGACGATTGTTATTTTATCGTCAAATATTTTTTGAGTTCTTTTTCCAGAAAGAATAGATATATTTTGTTCAATATCTTTACTTTGAAAAGAATTTGCAAAGGTATTTAAAATGTGTGCTACAGCATTATTTTTTAAGATAATATTATATTTTTTTGTGGTACAATTATCACCATTTAATTTTATAATTAAATATTCTAATTTTTCTCGAACATAATGATAAAAGGATTTAAAGTCATAATTTTCGGAATAAAAATTAATAAACGATACTTTTTTCTTATCAATTTTTTCAATTGTAATCGCTACTCCATACTCATGATAATAAGTTTCATCCGTTAAACTGCATTCTTTATTATTAATCCCATATCGGTTGATATAATGAGAATAAGTGGTCTCAATATTTAAAATTAAAGGATACTCTTTTTTTAAATCAATTAAATTCAAAAAATCTTGTTTTATTTTATTATAATCTAATGTTTCTTTTTGTTCTAATTTATGTTTTAAGTTTCCTTGACAAAGAAAATTTTTATTTTTATTTTCTTGTAATTTAAAAATATTTTGAATATTATCAATGATTAAATTTGGATTTTTTAAATTATCAGTCATATATTCAATAGAAATTTCATTTTTGATGGCTTTAATTCGGTATGAAGTAACATTTGTAATTTGAAATAATTTTTCTTTCCCATTCATGGTATTAATATCAACTTTTTCTTGGGTCTTTTCAAATATTTCGATATCAATTTTAGCTTTTTTTCCTAATTCGATGATTTTCTGTTTCATTTTTCACCACCTACTAAAATTTTACCAATTTTAATGGTTGGCTGACCTACCGTTACTGGGACACTACCACTAATAGAACCACAGTATCCTGTACCAAGTGAAAAATCATTTCCGACCATTTCTACTTCTTGTAATATTTCTTTGGTATTGCCAATTAAACTAGCAGAAGTAACACATTCTGCAATTTTGCCATCTCTTATCATATAGCCTAAATCGACTCCAAAATTAAATTCACCCGTTTCGGTAGCAACAGATCCTCCACCCATTTTTACAGCATATAATCCTAATTTGATATCTTGAATCATTTGTTCAAATGTATCATTGCCAGCTTTTAAATAGGTATTATTCATACGTGAAGTAGGAGCATATAAATAACTTTCTCTTCTCCCAGAACCCGTTGTAGTTTGTTTCATTTTACGATTATTTAATTCATCAATTAAAAATCTTTTTAAAACACCATTTTCTATTAAAATATTTTTTTGGGTTGGTTTACCTTCATCGTCAATGAAACTGCTTCCCCATTCCTCTTTTAAGCTACCATCATCAATAATAGTAACTTTATCAGTGGCAATTTTATGATTTTGCTCCTTCGCTAAAACCGAAGCATTTTCGGCTACACTAGTAGCTTCCATCGCATGACCACATGCTTCATGAAATATTACAGCTCCAAATGCGGGCGCTATAATAACAGGCATTTCTCCTCCAATACAAGGTTTTGCATATAATTTGTCTAAACCTTGTTTGATTAAACAATCAATTTCTTTATCAAAATCAATAGTATTTAAAAAATCTAAAGTAGAAGAAGCACCTTTACTAAAAAAGATTTTAGAAGATTTCTCTTGATCTTTTAAATATAACATGATCGAAAAACGACTTAATACTCGATATTCTTTTACATATAGCCCCGTATGATTTGCAATTGTTACATTTTGGATTGTATTTTCTACTACAAGATTTACTTGGCTAATTCTATCTTCTTTTTTTCTTATTTTTTCATCTAATTGTTTCAGCTTTGTTTTAATTTCTTCATCTGTAAACGAAGAAATTTGTTCTTTTTTATATTCTTTTCTTCTTTTTAATGGAATATCTTTATAAATTGGTTTATCATTGATATTTTTTCTTAATTCCGAAATAATTTGTTCGATCTTTTTTTTCCGAAAATCATTAGAAGAGGCATAATAAGTATTTTCATTTTTTGCTAAACGAAGACCATATCCATTAATATGAAACATGGATACTTTTTCTAACATTTGGTCAATAAAGTTAAATGATTTCACTTGCTTTTCTTCTAAAAAAACTTCTGCAAAATCTCCACCTGTAGATAATAATTGTTCTAAAATTTCTTTAATTTGTTGTCTTTTCATTTGATTTTCCTAACTTAAGGAAGAGAGAATTTTCTTCTCTCTCTTTTTATTTTTCTTCGTAACTTGCTTCTTCAACATCATCTTTTTTATCTTTTTGATCTGCACTATCTGTCCCATTTGCTTGTCCATCTTTATTTGCTTGTTCATAAACTTTAGTGGCAAGTCTCATGGCAACTTCTTGTAGACTTTCTGTTTTCTTTTTGATTTCATTGGTATCATTTTTTTCCATCGCATCTTTTAATTCTTTGATTTTTTCTTCAGCTTCGGTTTTATCTTTTTCATCTACTTTATCTCCAAGATCTTTTATGGCTTTTTCAGTACTAAAGATTAAAGTATCGGCATCGTTTTTTACATTCACTTCTTCTTTTCTTTTTTCGTCCGCTTCTTTATTTGCTTCCGCATCACGAACCATTTTATCAATTTCATCATCACTTAAAGAAGTATTTGAGGTAATGGTAATTGTTTGCTCTTTATTGGTTCCTAAATCTTTAGCAGTTACATGAACGATACCATTTGCGTCGATATCAAATTTTACTTCAATTTGAGGAACTCCTCTTGGAGCTGGTGGAATATCCATTAGTTGGAAATTTCCTAATGTTTTATTATCATTTGCCATAGGTCTTTCTCCTTGTAATACATGGATATCTACAGCAGGTTGATTATCGGCAGCAGTACTGAATACTTGACTTTTACTAGTTGGAATAGTTGTATTTCTTGGAATTAATACCGTCATTACTCCTCCTAGTGTTTCGATACCAAGAGATAATGGAGTAACATCTAGTAAAACCAAATCATCTACTTCACCGGTTAAAACTCCACCTTGAATGGCAGCACCCATTGCTACTACTTCATCAGGATTTACACCTTTGTGTGGTTCATGGCCAAGTTCTTTTTTGACTAATTCTTGAATATATGGAATACGAGTTGAACCACCAACTAAAATAACTTCATTGATATCACTTGCTTTTAATTTCGCATCTTTTAAGGCTTTTCGAACTGGTTCTAAAGTGGAATCAAATAAATCACGGCATAAATCTTCAAATTTCGCTTTGGTTAATTCCATTTCTAGATGAACAGGGCTTCCATCTTTTTGTGAAATAAATGGTAAACTGATTTGAGTTTTTGTCATACCAGATAAATCTTTCTTGGCTTTTTCTGCAGCATCTTTTAATCTCTGCATTGCCATTTTATCATCTGTTAAATCAATTCCTTCTTTATTTTTAAATTCACTTGCTAAATAGTCAATGATTTTTTTATCAAAGTCATCTCCACCTAATTTATTATTTCCAGCAGTAGATTTTACTTCGAATAGTCCATCTCCTAATTCTAGAATGGAAACATCAAATGTTCCTCCTCCTAAATCATATACTAAAATGGTTTGTAGTTTTTCTTGTTTGTCTAATCCATAAGCTAAAGCAGCAGCCGTTGGTTCGTTTATAATACGTTTTACATCAAGTCCAGCAATTTTACCAGCATTTTTCGTTGCTTGTCTTTCTGCATCATTAAAATATGCTGGTACCGTAATAACGGCTTCTGTAACACTTTCTCCCAAATAATTTTCGGCATCTTTTTTTAATTTACTTAAAATTTTTGCAGAAATTTCTTCTGGAGTCCATTTTTTATCATTTGCACTTACTTTTTCTTTTGTTCCCATCAATCTCTTAATGGAAGCAATTGTATTATTCACATTCGTTACAGCTTGACGCTTAGCACGTGCTCCAACTAATTCTTCTTCTCCATTAAAAGCCACGACACTAGGAGTTGTTCTTTCTCCTTCATCGTTTACAATAACTTTTGGTTCTCCACCTTCTAAGACTGAGACACAACTATTGGTTGTACCTAAGTCAATTCCTATAATTTTTCCCATAAATAATCACCTTTCTTTATTCATTTACTTTGACCATAGCTGGTCTTATAATTTTATCTTTATATAAATATCCTTTTTGAAGGACATCTAATACTATATTTTTTTCTTTTCCATCTTTATGTTCTGTTAATACAGCTTCCATGCAAGAAGGATCAAATGCTTTTTCAAGACAATCTATTTCTTTGATTTCAAACTCATCTAAAATATTTTTTAAGTTACTGTAAATCATTTTAAATCCACTTAAGAATTTACTGACTTCATCTTCTAAGTTAGTATCATCCATATTAATTGCTCTTTCAAAGTTATCAATGATGGATAGTAATTTTTTGATGAAGTTTTCGCCATCGTATTTCATGAGTCTACTTAATTCTTCATTATTTCGACGTTTCATGTTTTGCATTTCAGCATTAATTCTTAGAATTTTTTCATTTAGTAATGCATTTTCTTCTGCCATTTTTTCAATTTTTACAGATTCTTTGTTTTTTTTCTCTTTTTTTTCTTTCTTTTTTGGAAGTTCTGTTTGTTTTATTTCTTCTTTTGTTTCTTCTTGTACTTCAGACGTTTCTTTTGTTTCATCCATTTATAAATCACCTTCTTCGTTTAAATTTTCATTGATATAAGAAAGAAGTCCTACAACGCGATCATATTCCATTCTTTTGGGTCCGATAATGGCAATGGTTCCCTCTTCGCCATGATAATGATATGTTGTTTTGATTACTGTTACATTGGGATCAAATTCATTTTCTTCGCCAATATAAATATTAATTCCTTTAAAATCTTTTTTCTCTTCAATTTTTTTAATTAAATCGTCATCTTCAAATTTGGAAGCTATTTTTCTAATTTCTTCAACATTATCATATTCTGGTTTTTCAATTAATTTGTATTTTCCACTTAAATGAATATTATTTTCTTGAACATTCGAAGCAAAATTTTGAAAAGCTTCCATAAAAATATGATAAACCGACTCATATTGTTCAATTCGTTTACTAATAATTGGTTTGATATCATATTCTAATCGTTCACTTACTTCTTCTATTGGTGTACCAATTAACATTTTATTAATGATTTCACTGGTTTTTACCAATTCTTCCATTTTTACATGCTCTGGAATTGTAAATTGTCTATTTTGAACAAACCCTTGATCGGTACAAACTAAAGCTACAATTTTACCAGCATTTAGTGGAATAATACTTACTTGTTGTAGAGCACTTACTTTAGATTTTTTTCCTAATACGATACTAGTATAATTTGTAATTTCACTAATTATTTCAACACATTTATTAATAGTATCTGATAACACTAAATCTCGATTTGAAAAAATCGTTTGTAATTTTAAAACATCTTCTCCAGTGAGTTCTTTCGGTTTCATCAGATTTTCTACATAATAGCGATAACCTTTTTCGCTTGGTATTCTTCCTGATGATATATGATTTTTTTCAAGAAGTCCTAAATCTTCTAATTCCGCCATTTCATTTCTGATGGTAGCACTAGAACATTTAAACTTTTCACATAGAGATTTGCTTCCAATTGGTTTTACATTTTTGATGTATGATTCGACGATTTCTTTTAATAGTTTTTTTTGACGTTCCTCCATTCGAACCTCCTAGCACCTATTATATTCAAGTGCTAATATTATTATACTAAAAAACTAGCACTTGTCAATTAAAAATGCTAGTTTATATCATGCTTTACTTTTTTCTTGAGAATTCAGAAGTATTTAAAGCTGTTTTTTCTTCAGAAATTGGATTATAGTAGCTGGGTGTTTTGATGGGTATATATTTCAACATACACTTTACAGATATTTCTTGTGCAATTTCAGCTGTTTTTCTTCTTTTTTGTTCTCTTTTTAAATCTTTATTTAATGTTTGAAGCATTTGACGATATTCTGTTTTATTATTTAATTCTTGTAATAATTTTTTCATTAAACAATTCTCCCTTTTGATGTGCTATATAATACTAAATAAATTTTAAAAAGTCAATTTTTTTTTGAAATTTATAATGTTATCTTTTCATTTTCTTTCCAATAAGACTTTGATAATAAACTTTTGTCTCTAAATTTTGCTTTGTATTTTTGAAAAAAATAGGATTTATTTCTACTTTATTATCTTCAATTAATATAATGATAGTAGAACCCCCAAATAAAAAAGTTCCTTTCTCTTCTCCTCTTTTAAAATATCTTTTCTTCCTATTTTGAATTTTACCGACCATTAATGCACCTATTTCAATTTGGGTAACGATTCCAAAGTTTTTTGTTTTCATTTTTGTAATTTCTCTTGTATTTTCATGATAAATAGCAAATTGATTTAAGGAAATTGGTCTTACTGTATGTAAAACACCATTGATTTTTGTTTGTTTTAAGATTTTTCCATGATCTATAAAATGATAGCGATGATAATCATCTGGTGTTAAACGAAAAATAAGACAAGTTCCATTTTGATATCGATTGGCTAGTTTTTCATTTTGTAATAAAGTTTTTAAAGAATAAGTAGAATGTTTTATTTGAAAAGTTAAATTATTCTTTATTTTATATGTGGTTAATTTTCCGTCACATGGAGATAAAAACTCTGTTTCTTTACTGGGATATTTTATCTTTTTTAACTTGCGACAAAAAAAATCATTGAAAGAAATATAGGTTTTCTTTTGAAATCGTTTCATATCAATTGTATTTTTTTGAATAAATGGTTTAATTAGTATACACGATAATTTGGTGTTTAAAAAAGCTCCCATTATTTTTGAAAAGGAAGGTCGAATTAAGATCCATAAAAAAATTCTCCCTATTTTGGTGTGATAAAAAAATCGTAATAAAAGGGATTCTTTTTTTTCTATAGGAATTGTAGTAAAAGATATATCCCTATGATACTGAGTCCGATTAGAAGACATACCGTTAATCCTTTCTTATTTAAGTGAGGTATTTTTATTTTTGATATTTGTAATAACCCATATATTAAAACACCTGTTAAAAAAACAATGGGAAAATAATTTTTCGTAACATCTTTTAGAAGATATAAAATGGGAATTACAAGAGCAACGACTGTTACTGGAACCCCATTATAAGATTTTCTGGAAGTGGTTTCTTTTTTTCTTCTTAATTCTTCTTCTACATTAAAATAAGCAAGTCGAGATAAAGAAGTTACTAGATAAAATATACTAAATACTTGGAAAAATCCTAAACTTTTGGTGATTTCTAAAGTTATAATAGTAGGAAGTGCTCCAAAGCATATTACATCAGACAAAGAATCCAACTGAATTCCATATTTGATCTCAAATTCTGTTCGATCTTTTTTGGTTCTTGCAATACAGCCATCAAACATATCAAAAAAACCACATAGTAATAGACAAAATAAGGCACTAGGTATATTTCCTATGCTAGCTTCTTTGATTCCTACTACTCCAGAAATTGTTCCAAAAATAGTAAATAAAACAGTATAATTATAAATTCCTATCATATTGTTTTTTCCTTTCTTATCCCACTTATATGATAACATAAATATACAATACTACTAAATAAAATTAAAAAGTAGAAACTAATTCCTCTTACTAATAGCATGGATGATAGTGCAAAACTGCTTCCAAAAACCATGGTATTGATTTGATAAGTGAGTCCTTCTCCTACCATAACTCCACCAGGAAAAGGTACAGAATCAATTGCTTGGTTTACCCCTATTTGAAGAGCTAAAAGAGATAAAAAAGAATAATGATGTAATCCAAATGAACGATAAATTAAATAACTAATACTAAATAAGAAGAAACGTTGTAATAAAATGATGGAAAATAATTTTAAAAATAATTTTGGATTTTGTTTTGTTAATTCAGAACATTTTTGATAATCTTTTAAAGCTGTTTCCATTTCTTGTTTTTTTTCTGGTTCTTTTTCTTTTTTTATAAAGTGAAGTTTTACTAATATTTTTAAAAAGATATGGATCAAATGATTGGGAATTTTTTTAGAAAAGACTAAAAGACTAAAGAATAAAATAACTAAAACATTTAATGACATTCCAATTAGCATAAGGGTATTAAATAAAATGCCATTGTTTAATAATAGTTTTGGAAAACAAATAATACTAACAACGCCTAATAAAACAATTACAAGTTTATATAAGATGGTATTAATGAGTACTACAATTGTACTTTTTCGATATGGAATGTGATCACGTGCCATATAGATTAATTCAATGGGTTGCCCTCCTGTACTAGATGGTGTTACAGCAGAAAAATAAATTTCAGTGCATGTATAACCAAGTGCTTGTTTCCAATTTATTTTTGTTTCAAATAAATTAAAAATTCTTTTTAAAAAAATACAATTCATCAATAAATATGATAAAACACATAAAAAAGCGAATCCTATGAAAATGGGATTACATTGTTTTAATGTTTGAATAAATTCGGTTATCGAATAATTAGAAAAGATATAAAAAAAAGTAATTCCAAATAAGAGTAAAAAGAAACCAATAGAAAGTATATATTTTTTTTGTTTTGTCATAATTCATCCCTTCTTTTTTATTTTATCATAAGTTAATAAAAGATTTAATAAAATAAATACTCCTTACAAAATTGTAAGAATTCTTATAAAATAAAGAAAATTCCAAAATAGGAATTTTTATCTTTATTTTAGAAATCTTTCAATTAGTATTTACAAATGATTCAGGCTATTTTTCTTTGATGATATTTTTGCTACAAGAATAAGTGATTAGAAAATATCCACCATAGATGATCATTAAAAAGATGGCTGTCATAATAATGGATTCTATTAATTTTTCGTTGCCAATTGTTTCTAAAATATAGTTACAAAATGTGATTCCAAAGATAGAATGAATGATAGCGATGAGAAGTGGAAATAAGAAAAATATGCCTATCTGTCGAAATAAAGCTTGATGGATCATCTTTTCATCTACTCCAATTTTTCTTAATATTTGAAAACGTTCTTTGTTGTCACTGCTTTCTGATAGTTCTTTTAAGGCAAGAATGGCTGCACTACTAATTAGAAAAATGATGCCAATATATAGTCCGATAAAAGTGACAAGTGCTCCTAAACCGATACTGGCTTCTTGTAATGAAAGTTTGGTTGTGATATTTAAACTAGTATTTTTGATATATGGATGATTTTCTATTTTTAAAATAACATCTTCTATTTTTTGTTTTTCTGCTTTGGTACTTGTATTTTTATAATTTGCTAACCAAATATTTTCGTGAATAAAATGATCTTCTACTGCATGATCTGGAACAATCAAAATGCCCATATTAATATGATTGCTTGAAATGTGGATGAATCCATTCTGACATTCTTGATATTTGGGATAATAATTTTTTCCTAAGATCTTTATGGCTGTATTTCTTTTTAATCCTTCATTTCGCAATGGAATGGTACTATCAAAATCGGATATGATCATATATTCGTTTTCTTTTAAGGAATATTGCGGTTGATTTAATAATTTTGCCGCAGTATTGTAATCACTTAATCGAATTATGTCTTCTTTTAATGCAAATCGCATATAGGGATAATTTTTGTTGGCTTCTTCATAATAGGTGCCTAAAGTATCTTTTAAAGTTATTTGTTCTTGATAAATTGGAAATGAAATGATATCACTCAAAAGATTTTGATAATCTATTTCTAAGTTTTTTAATGTATCTTCTAGAGAAATTTTGGAATCTTCTATCATATTTTGATTTAAATTCCATTGATTTTCTACTTCTTCTAAAGTTAGATTTCTCTTTTTTCTTAGTTCTAAATCAATGGGTGCTAAGGTTTTTAAATTAGCCGACATTGAATTTTTAAGAGATAATGCTGAAGATAAAACACAAATGGTTACAAATAGCATTAATGAAATTAAGGCCATAGAAAATACAGTGGTATTTATTTTACTACTCACTTGTTTGAGCGTGAAACTATTTAAATGATGATAATAGACTTTTTTTATTTTGGTGATGAGTTTTACCATCAAGCCAGATAAAGACCAAAATAAGAAAAATGTGGAAACACATCCAATGATGATGGGAATAAAAATATCTTGTATGTTTAATATTTTTTCGATTCCAAAGCTTACTAAATAATATGCATAAGATAGACTACTAACTGAAAGAAGGAATAAAATTATACAAAAAGTTGTATTTTTTAAACGAATTGTTTCGGTTTTTTTACTAGCATGTAGTAAATCTATTAATTTGCATTTTCTAATATTAATTGTATTAAATGCCATAACAAACAGATACATGATTCCAAAATAAATCCATGTTTTTATCATAGCAGATGAGGAAAAAATAAAAGTAAATTTGGTGAGATCTGCTTCAAATAGATTGGCCACAAAAATACTCATTAATTGAGATAGTAAAATTCCTAAGAGAAGTCCTATGGCAAGAGATATGATACCAATGAATAATGTTTCGATAAATAATATCATTGAAATTTTTCGTTTGCTCATTCCAAGTGTAAGATAAATTCCGAATTCTTTTTTTCTTCTTTTAATTAAAAATCGACTGGCATAAATAATTAAAAAGCCTAAGATAAAAGATATAAAGATGCTCACTGCTTCTAACATTTCAATCATAAGTTTGATGATATCTAGAGTTGACGAGGATACTTTTAGCATGACGGTTTGACTTTCCAAGGCATTGAAAATGTAAAAAATGGATACACCTAGAATTAAAGTAAAAAAGTAAATTGCATAATCTTTGATGCTTTTTTGAATGTTTTTAAAAGATAATTTACAAAGCATCAGAATAATCCCCACCTAATAGCGTTACTACATCAATAATTTTATCAAAGAATTCTTTTCTGGAAGATTCACCACGATTTATTTCATTGAAAATTTTTCCATCTTTAATAAATATTACTCGCTTGGTATAGGATGCGGTAAAGGCATCATGTGTGACCATTAAAATAGTTGCTTGTCGTTCCCGATTTAGATAATCTAACTTTTCTAAAAGCATTTTAGCTGATTTGGAATCTAAAGCACCAGTTGGTTCATCAGCTAGTATTAATTTTGGATTGGTAATGATTGCTCGTGCAGAGGCAATACGTTGTTTTTCTCCTCCACTTAATTGATAAGGATATTTATTTAAAATATCTTTAATATCTAATTCTTGACTTATTTTTTCTATTCTTTTTTCTAATTCTTTTCCTTTTATATTTTGAATGGTTAATGCAAGGGCAATATTTTCATAAGAGGTTAAAGTGTCTAATAAATTAAAATCTTGAAAAATAAATCCTAATTCTTCTCTTCGAAATTGATTTAATTGATTTCCTTTTAATTTTGTAATATCAATGTTTCCGATTGTGATATGTCCACTGGTTACTTTATCAATGGTAGATATACAATTTAAAAGAGTTGTTTTACCACTTCCACTGGCCCCCATAATAGCTACAAATTCTCCTTGTTCTACTTCAAAGCTAATATCATCAATAGCTTTGGTTAGACTTGATTTATTGCCATAATATTTTTCGATATGATCAATTTTTAATATATTCATTTTTTTCTTCCTTTCTAAAGTTCATTATAAAAAAATAATCTAGATTTGTCCTTTTTTCAATCTTACGAAAACCTTACATTTTTGTAAGGTTATTTTATTACATCATAGTATTGATTTTGAGAAAAATAGATTCTTACTTCGGTGAATTGTTTTTCTATAGAGCTTATTTTTAATTGATGACCTAGTTTATTACAAAGTTGATTTGCAATATAAAGACCCATTCCAGTTGATTGTCCTCTTACTCGTCCATTTGATCCAGTAAATGTTTTTTGAAAGACTCTTGTTAAATCTTGTTTTGGAATCCCAATACCATTATCTAAAATGATAAGACAAATGTAATTTTTTTCTTGTTCGATAGAAATGCTAATTTGGGCATGTTTCTTTTTTCGATATTTGATACTATTATTGATAATCTGATTTAATATGAATAAAAGCCATTTTGAATCAGTATTTATTTTGACATTAACATTCTTTACTATAAAATCGACTTTATTTTCTAATAAACTATCTTTGTTTTTTAAAGCTACAGCATTTACAATTTGTTCTAAATTGTTTTCTCTAATTAAATAATCATTTTCGGCAAATTCTTGTCTTGTATAATATAAGACTTGTTCAATATTATCTTCTAACTTTGTAATTTGGTCCTTTATTTTTTTATGAATCTGTTCTTTTTGATTGTGATTCAATAATTCTAATGTTGCTAAAGGAATTTTCATTTCATGAATCCACATTTCTATGTACTCTTGAAACTCTTTTGTTTGATGTTCGTATTTTTTTATGTTTTCTATCATAGATTTGTTAATTTCATACAAGGCTTGATCTAGTAATTTTCCTTCTAGAAAATTGGGTTTTTGTAATACTTCTAGTACTAAATAGCTTTGATCTAATTCTTTTATTTGAAAGAATAACTGCTGATAAAAATACTTTTTGCGATAATAATCATAAGTTAAAGAAAGAAAAAAGAAACTATTTAGTAAAAAGAAAATCGCATAGATTAATTCTTTATAGACATGAAATGCTCTTAGTAGGAATAAGAATAAAATATTTAAAATTAAAAATAGAACAAGAAAGAATTGTTTATCTTTTAAAAAAGTTTTCCAATTCATAAGAGAATGTAACCTAAGCCTTTTCTAGTTTCGATGGCATTTTCAATTCCTGCTTCTTTTAATTTATTTCTTAATCTACTAATATTTACCGTTAAAGCATTATCATTAATGTATTCATTGCTATTCCAAAGTGAAGTCATTAATTCATCTCTAGAAATAATTCGATTTTTATTTTCTAATAGATAAGAAAAAATAATCATTTCATTTTTTGTTAGAATTATTTCTTGATCTTTATTTTCAATTGTTCCTCTTTTTAAATTTATGGTTAAATTATGATATTTTAATTGATCTTGAAATCTCACACTTCTTTTTAAAATGGCTTCAATTCGCAGTAATAAAATGGTTGGATTATAAGGTTTTACAATATAATCATCGGCTCCATAACTCATGGACAATACTTCATCACTTTCATTGTTTCTGCTAGTAACCATAATAATTGGAATATTGCTTTCTTTTCTAATTTCTTGTAATATCATTTCACCATTTTGTCCTGGAAGATTAATATCTAATAAAATTAAATCTGGGAAAAGTTCTAACACATCATTTTTAATATTTTGAAAATGATTTAAAATAATGGCATGATATCCTGCATTTTTTAACATTTCTTGTAGTTCTATTTGAATGCTTTTTTCATCTTCTATAATTAATATTGATTTCATTTTTTTCACCACAATTCTTATTTATTATATCATAGTATATTTCAAATACTTTTTTATTATATTATAAACCCTTGTTTTTGTTTTACATTTAAAAAGATTATCTTTTTTTGATAATCTTCTTTAATCGATTTGTTTCATCCATAGATCATGTTTATTACAGTAAGCATAAATTTTAGCATTTTTCTGATACTGAAATTCTGCTTCTGCTATGCTTCCTGGTTTAAGATCAATAAAGTGTTCTTCTGTTTCTGTTACCATAGCAATCCATTCAATGTAATGCTCTTCTTCCATCACATGATCTATTTTAACTTTAATAGTATCTTCTTCTATGAGAATATTTGGAACGTGTTTTTCTTTTGCTGCATCAGTTGTATTTGGACTTAATGTTATCATTTTTTCACAACATTTGATTTCACAATTGCTATCATTGTGATCTTTTATTAGTTGTATAGTTGTTCCACATTTTGGACATTTTTTAATTTTTAATTTTCTTTCCATTCGTTTTTATCCTTTCCTTGTAAATTAGCTAATTTTTCCTGTTCTTCTAATAATTTTTTCTTTTCTTCTTCGACTAGGTGAGTCGGAGCTTTTTTAACATAATTTTCGTTTGATAGTAATTTTTTTCTTCGTTCGATACTGGATTTTAATGCGTTTAATTGTTTTTCTTTTAGTATTTGATCTTCTTTGGTTTGTTCTTTTTCATAATAAATGGTTGCTTTTAATTCTTTATAGACAACAGCATAATTAGTGATCTCTTTTTTAATTGCTATTTTGTCTTCAATTTTTAATAGTTTTAAAGCAATATCTGGAAGATGTGTTTCAATTGATACGAAAAACTCTTTTCCCATGTTATTTTCTTGTTTTATATTACGGAATATTCTTATAAATTCTAGCATATCTGTAATCTTTTCTTCTTCTGTTTTAAATATAAGTTTTTTCTCATATTCTGGATAATCACTTGTTGTAATTTCTTCTTGTTTGATTTCATGATAGATCTCATCCGTTACATAAGGCATAAAAGGATGTAACATTTTTAGAATACCAATTAAAACAAATAAAAGTGTATTTTTAGTATGTTCTTCCTCTATACTAAATTTTGCCATTTCAATATAGGAATCGCAAAAATCATCCCAGATGAAATGATACAATAATGTTCCAACGTTTTGAAATTCGTAACGATCCATAAATTTACAAACGTTTTTAATAGTATTTTCATAGTGAGTTAAAATCCATTTGTCGGAATCGTTTAGATGTTCTAATTTGATTTCTGTATCAATTTTTCTGTTCATTAAAACAAAACGAGATGCATTCCAAATTTTATTGATAAAGTTCCAAGTAGATTTTACTTTTTCTTCTTCGTAACGAAGATCTGTTCCCAATGCTGTAGATGTTGCAAGATAATATCTTAAAGCATCGGCTCCATAGGTATCAATTACATCCATTGGATCAACACCATTTCCTAAGGATTTACTCATTTTTCTTCCTTTTGAATCGCGTATTAATCCATGAATCATACAATATTCAAATGGTCTTTGATTTGTAAAGTGTAGTCCTTGAAATGTCATTCGATTAACCCAAAATGGAATAATATCATAACCTGTTACTAAAACATTGGTTGGATAATATCGTTTTAAATCTTCTGTTAATTCCGGCCAGCCTAGGGTACTAAAAGGCCATAAGGCGCTACTAAACCATGTATCTAAAACGTCTTCATCTTGAACCCATCCCTCCTCTAAAGGAGCATCCATTCCAACATAGATTTCATCACCTTTATACCATGCAGGGATTCTATGTCCCCACCAAAGTTGTCTAGAAATGCACCAATCATATGTAATTTCCATCCAATGATTCATTATTTTTTCATATCGACTTGGTAAGAAATTGACTTTTGTTTCTTTGTTTTTTTGATTTTCTAATACAGCATTTGCTAGTGGTCGCATTTTTACAAACCACTGTTTGGATAAGTAAGGTTCTACTAATACATCAGTTCGTTCTGAGTGTCCTACACTATGCATTATATTTTCAATTTTAATTAATAAGTTTTGCTTTTTTAAATCTTGAATGACTTGTTTACGGCATTCAAAGCGATCTAACCCTTCATAAATTCCAGCATTTTCGTTCATGGTACCATTTGGATGCATGACGATTATTCTTGAAAGGTTATGACGCATTCCGACTTCATAATCATTTGGATCATGTGCAGGGGTTATTTTTACGACACCAGTTCCAAATTCTGGATCAGCATGAATGTCTCCTACGATAGGAATTTCTTTGTTAACGAGTGGAAGAATTACTGATTGACCAATGTATTTTTGATAACGTTCATCTTTTGGATTGACTGCAACGGCTGTATCTCCAAAAAGGGTTTCTGGTCTTGTAGTTGCAACTTCTAAATATTCATTCTTGTTTTTGATAAAGTATTTAATATGATATAATGCTCCTTCTATATCTTTATAAATTACTTCCTCGTTTGATAAAGCAGTCATAGCTAGTGGATCCCAATTAATGATTCGTTCTCCACGATAAATTAATCCTTCATGATATAAATCTACAAAAACTTTTCTTACCGCATTTGATAATCCTTCATCAAGAGTAAATCTTTCTTTGTTGTAATCAAGTGAAAGTCCTAATTTTCCCCATTGATTATAAATAGTATTTGCATACTCTTCTTTCCATTCCCATGCTTTTTTTAACCATTCTTCTCGTTTTAAACTACGAGGATTGATGCCCTCTTCTTTTAATTTTTTATCTACTTTTGCTTGTGTTGCAATTCCTGCATGATCCATACCAGGTAACCATAATGCGTCAAATCCACTCATTCTTTTATAGCGAATAATAATATCCTGTAAGGCAGTATCCCATGCATGCCCTAAGTGTAGACGGCCTGTTACGTTAGGAGGTGGTATGACAATCGTAAAAGGAATTTTTGTTTGATCTCCACTTTGAAATAAGCCTTTCTTTTTCCAAGTTTCATATTTTTCTTGTTCGACATTTCTATGATTGTATTTTTTTTCTAGCATAATAAATGGTCCTTTCTTTTTTATAAAAAAAAAGATAATACCCAAAGGACGAAAGATTCGTGGTACCACCTTTTTTTATACTCTATTTGATAACGCAGAGTACTGCGATTGAAAACTCCCTAGCAACCTTCCAAAAATTTCCTTGTTTGATTTCACCTAATTCAAACTCTCTTTTTCAATTTCCTTTTTGTACTCCTCTAGTTCTTCGTTTCTTAACTATTATTTTACAATAATTTTATTTTCATTTCAACTTGCTTTTTGCTATTCTTTAAAATAAATTTATTATTTTTAGGATCCAATCTTATGAGATTGGAATGGTATTGATGGTTTCATTATTTAAGATAATATCTAAATTTCCATCTTTATTCAATTTTGATGTAATGTTATCAGAATTTTTAATATGAATTGGATCAATTAAATGTTTCCGATTATTTAAATCAACGATTGTAAAATCATGATAATGATCTAATTGATTTAAATATTTGCCTGTAAAAGATAAACTGGCATAGGAGTCTTCTTCTAACGTATTTAAATTATTATAATTGACTAATTGATATCCATTGTCTTTTTTTACGATTATATTTTGACCATTGTATGTCACAATTTCGTTTTTAATAGATACTGTAAGAGTAGCACCATTTTGATCAATTAAATACCAAGCTCCATCTTTATAAGCAGCCATTAAATCATTCATTATTTTTTCTTCGTCTTCATTTATAAAATTTGCAATTCCAATAAAATCATAATTAAAATTTACTACTATTTTAGGATCGTTTTCTAAACTTAATATTCCATATTTTCCATTTTTATCTACAACAATATATAAATCATTTTCAATTCCAATTCCATAATTTTTAACTGCATTATAGGTTGTCATAATTCTTTCATTTTTGATATCATAAAAGATAACTTTGGATTCATTTTCGTTTTCCTTGTCTTCTATAAAAGCATATCGTTCTTTTATTGGGTTTATCAAAGTGTCTTCTGGTTGATAATAATCTAGTGAATATTTGGAATCTTCCAAAGTATTTTTAGCAAGATTACATTTTTCTTTTTCATTTTGACAAGAATAGGTTCCCAGTAATTGACTTTCTAGTCCATAAAAATATAATTTACCAGAATGATAAAATTCATGATTTGGATTGCTATCGATATTTTGGTTGTTATTGTTTTTTTGTAAATGTAAGAAAAAGGAACAAATGGATAATGGTATAAAAAGAATTAATAATACAATGATAGTAATCAATACCCCTTTTCTATTCGTTTGTGTTTGCATTTGCTTCTCCTTCATTTAGATTAATTGTGATTTGAGGATCATAATTATTTCCATTTCCAACTTTTACTTGTGCTTGTGTTCCAATTATATTTGCAGTGTATGCTAAAATTCCATTCCCATAGTAGTTCGTTTGTTTTAATGAGACTGCTTTACCTAAAGTTTTATTTGGATTCAGATAAGAATGGAATGTTAATGTTTTATCTTTTACTATTCCAAAATAATTTTGATATATGGATATATAATCTGCACCAGAACTAGTTAAATTTTTACCAGTAGTCATTTCATACAAATAGTATTTGGAATTTTTATCCATGACAGTTAAATATCCAGCATCAATATTGAAATTTCTAATTTTGTTTGGTACTGGAAGTGAGATCATATTTCCAGAATGATCCATTAGTTGATATCCACTTTCATTATGCACTATATAATATAGTAAAATTCGCTCTATATGATCAAATTCGAATCCTTTTACTCCTTCTACATTATTCTGATTCATGCGAATGATTCCAACTTTTCCATTTTTGTTTTCTGCAATAATGTGAGTGTTATTTGCATTGATAAAGCTTATTTCATTGGTCTTGGTATAAGCTCCTGCATCAATGCTTTTGTATTTTGATTTTGTTGCATTATCTTTAAAATCATATAAGACGATATTGGGATCATTTTCTATGTTTTTACTATCCATAATAAATGCATATCTTCCATTATAAATAGGTAATATTCCAAGATTCTCATCTTGATTTTTTTCTAAATCATTTTCTTGGTAAAAGGATTCTTTGGCAGGAAGACAATTGGATAATGATGTGATGTTATCACCTATGTTATTTTTATTTTCACATTGATAAGTACCAAGTAATTCTTTTTTTTCTTTGTCTTGATAAAAATATAGTGTTCCACCAAAATAGTTTATATATGCTAAATTACTGCTTAGTTTACCTTCATTAAGATTTATGGATTTTTTTTCAGAATTCATTCCTGTTTCGTCATAAATTTCTAGAACAAAAAGACTGCCTTGATATGATATTTCATAGCTTTTTTCGCTTTTGATTAATTTATTTTCTTTGGAATAAATATGATTTGGTAAATAGTTTTTGTTTTTTAATAAAATATTTTCTTCACTCATTTTGTTTCCATTGTAATCTTCTATTTTTAAATTGCCATCTTCTATATATAAAATGTAGTTTTCTAATAAATCAATATATTCAAAAGTTTTGTCTTTTATTTCCGTACCATTATAATCTATTAAATGGTATTTTCCTATATTATCTACTACTTTTATTTTTTCGTTTTGATAATCTTTGATTTGATAATCGATTGCTTTGGTGAGTGTTTTGTCTGTTTCATCAATTAAGTACCATTTTTCCCCTCTTTTGCTTACAAATAAATTATTATTTTCTTTGGAATCAAGAAATCCCAAATAGTCGTAGGTTGAATTAAGGACGTTTTCGATTTTTTCTTCTGTAATATGAATTAAACTATATTCTCCAGATTGTTGTTCAACAATAAATTTATTTTCCAAAGATGTATAACTTTTTACTTTTTTATAATCTCCAACTTTGTTCTTGTTTTTAAAATCATAAAGTTGGATTATGCCTTCTTCTTGTTCTTCATTGTCGTATATCCAGGCATATTGTTCCATTAAGAATTTACTGCGTTTTTTGATTTTGCTCCCATCTTCATATTGCATTTTTTCTTCATCAAAATCATCTTCATCGTGATAAAATGCGATGTAACATGTGTCTTGATTTTTATTTTCACATTCATAGTTGCCAATTTCATGTCCATTTTTATCTAATAAAATTAGAGTTCCATTTTGATAGCGATAATTTTCACTATCATATATAACATCTGGAACGGTTGTGTTCGTTTCCTTTTTATTGAAATGAAGAATCAAAAAGACAATACCTGTTATGATTAAAAGGAAGATGAATAAGCTGGTGATAGAAATGATTATTTTTTTCTTTTTGGGTAAAGAATTCCATTTTTTCTTTAATATGGCAATTTTTTCTTTCCAAGTCTTTTTTTCTTTTCCTTTTAAATCTTTTTGTTGCTCATCTTCTTGATTTTCTAATTGTAATTCTTCCATTTCTTCAAGTTGTTCTACAATCGCTTCAAACTTTTCTTCACTTTCTTCTAAATTTTCATCTAATTCGTCTAATAATTCTAGTTGTTCTGTGTCATATAAATTTTCTTTTAATTCATTCAGTTCTTTAATTTCTTTTGTATTTTCTTCTTGATCCATACTATCAACTCCTATTGTATTTTATTATATCATAAAATCTTTCATGCACAACTAAGAAAAAGTAAACGTAATTTTTTTCTTTGTCGAAATTTTTACCAAATTTATTTTTTCTAAAAAAAACCACACAATAAATGTGGTTTCATTTTTTATTTTTTTGCTATTTGATCGGAATCTACAATATAATATACATGGTCATAATCTTTCACATGATCGATATTTCCAATTCCATAAAGAAAAATTTCCATATTTTGATTTTTGAAATATTCAATTAATTCTTCTGTAACAATTGGAGAAAGAAGTCCGATAAATTCATATTCACTGTAATCTTTTTCGCTATTTAATATATAATTCAAAACACCGTATTTCGCATGATTATCTTGTGCAGCTAAATCTTGAATAATACTATTATCAAAAGAATCAATATATAATTTTTTATCTTTATATTGTTTGATTAGAAAAAGAAAAGAATCAATATCTAAAAAAGGTTCTTTGATTTCAATCATGATGATTTTATCTGTTTTTAAATTTAATACTTCTTCTAATGTTGTAATGTTGTATTTTTCTTTTAATTCTTTTAATGTGAATGAATTTACTAAATGTCCATCGATAAAAATATCATGATGAATTATAAATACACCATCTTTGCTTGTTCTGACATCACATTCAAAACCAGCAAATTTAGGATTATCAATCGCTTTTTGAAATGCTTCTAGAGTGTTTTCTTTTTCTTTTTTTAAATGATCTCCACGGTGAGCTATAAAATTCAAAAAAATCACCTCATTTATTTTATGCAGATGATTTTTAACGGTGCTTGTTTTTTTTATAAAAATTCCAAATTAGTAATCGAAAGAAAAAGAATATAAGAATAGAACATATGCCAATTGTTATTTCTTTTAAATAAGGGATTTCTTTTTGGGGTTCTAAGGCTTTGACATTGGTTAAATCTAAACTGACACTTTGTGTTTTTTCTTTTTCTAAATAAAAAGTATACATTTGTGTTTCTTTTGTTTGTTCATCTATTACTTTAATGGTAGCAACATTTTCAATTCCTTCTATGTATTCTTGGTTTAATATTTCTACACTTGCATTTTCGTCTTCTAATTCATATATATATTCTAATGTATTTGCTCCTTCATTTAAATATATGGTATAGATATTATTCTTTTCTTGAAACGGAATACTTAATTTTCCATTTAAAACTTCAAAATTTTTTATGTATGCACTGGAGGCATTTACTATACATGGAAATAAAATTAAGAAAAGAAAAAAGACGAATTTTTTCATGTGATCACCCGTTTATAATAATTTCATGAGAATTTCATTCATTACATATATTTTGTCCGGATTGATGAAAATATATCCATCTTTTTTTATTAAATCTTTGGTTTTGATTAAAGGAGTAATTGGATAAGCATCTTCTATTTTGATTTCAAACTTTTTTTCAAAATCTGTGATATGAATTCCTTTTCGTTTTCGAAGACCTAACATGATTTCATTATCCATCATATCTTTTTGAGTCAATAATTCTTTTTTTCCATCATTTTGTTGATTTAAATATTTGGTTAAATTAAAGGTATTCATATATCTGACACCTTCTAAATAGCCAGATGCAGATAGTCCAAATCCATAATATTCTTCATTATTCCAATAGCTTAAATTGTGTTTGGATTCATAACCTTTTTTTGCAAAATTAGATACTTCGTAATGCTGATAATTATGATGTTTTAGCTTGCCACATAGATACCAATAAAATTCAGCATCTAAATCATCTGATATACTAGGTATTTTATTGATATGAAGTAATGTGTGTGCCGATAAAATTAAACTATATGTACTAATGTGTTCTGGTTTTAATTTTAACACTTTTTTGATATCATTTTTGATGTCTTTTTTATTTTCATTATAAAAACCATAAATTAAATCAATATTGATATTTTTAAATCCCATTTTACGAATCATTTTTATTTTTTCTTGAACATTTTCATAAGTATGATTTCTGCCCATTAAAATTAGTTTTTTTTCTTGAAATGATTGAATTCCAATACTTAAACGATTTACTCTATATGTTTTTAAAATGGCTAATTTTTCTTTGGTGATATCATTTATGTTACATTCTATTGTGATTTCACAATCTTTTGCTTTTTGAAAAATACTAATAGATTCTAATAAATAAATCATTTCTTCTTCAGATAGACAAGATGGGGTTCCTCCTCCAATGTAAATGGAAGAAATTTTTTCTCCCAAATATTGATCTTTCATTTCATTTCTTAATACTTTTAAATATTTATTTACCCAACCAGTATGATAAAACATTTTACAAAAATCACAATAACTACAAATACTTTTGCAAAATGGAATGTGAATGTAAACTGCTCTCATTTTATCATACTCCTCCTCTTTTTATTTTTTACTACTGCTCTTAAATTTCTGGATTTGTTTTCCACTTTTTTCTAAGTAATAAGAATTTAATTTATCTAATTGACTTCTGATTAATGGATCTTCTATTGTTTTTTCAAAACTTTCTAAAGCTTTTACATTTCTATTTATCAATGCCATTACTTCATTTCTAGAACATGCATATTTGATTCGATATCTCATAATTATTTCACAATCTTCTGGTTTCAAATCCTCTTTTTTCTTGGCTTTATTTATTAATTCTTTAAATTTTTTATCTATATTAGTTAAAAGAAAGAGCAATTCTTTTTTGGTATTTTCATTTCCTTTTTTATAAGAAAGGAGAAAATTTTTGGCTAATAATTCTTTTTGCCTTTCTATTTCACTATTTTCATTTCCTGTATCTTGTTCAAATAAAAATTTAAGTGGACGATAATAAGAAGAGTTGCAAGTTTTCACTAGTTCATTGTAAATTTCTTCTTGCGTTTTGTGCATCAGCTTCATCATTGTTTTTAATGATAAGCGATATGTTAATGCTAACTGGATATATATTTCATTTACTTTCATTTTTTCCCTACTTTTCTTCACTTAACACAGCTAGAAATGCTTCTTGAGGTACTTCAACACTTCCTACCATTTTCATTCGTTTTTTTCCTTCTTTTTGCTTTTCTAATAATTTTCTTTTTCTTGTGATATCTCCACCATAACATTTAGCTAAAACATTTTTTTTCAAGGCACTTATGTTTTCTCTTGCTATTACTTTTGAACCGACACTTGCTTGAATGGGTACTTGAAATAGTTGTTTTGGAATTAATTCTTTTAATTTTGTGGTAATGGCTCTTCCTCTAGAGTATGCAAAATCTTTATGAACGATAATGGATAATGCATCCACGATTTCTCCATTTAATAAGACATCCATTTTGACAAGTTTACTTGGACGGTATCCAATTATTTCGTAATCAAAGGAAGCATATCCTTTGGTGGTACTTTTTAATTTATCAAAGAAATCATAAACAATTTCTGATAGCGGTATTTCATAGTGAATGTTTACTCTTGTTTCATCAATATATTCCATGGATTGATAAATTCCTCTTTTGTTTTGACAAAGTTCCATAATGGATCCAATGTATTCCGAAGGAACAATAATATTTGTATAAATATATGGTTCTCTAATCTCTTTTATTTTTACACTTTCTGGCATTTTATTGGGACTATCAATTGTTATTTCTTCTTCGTTTGTTAATGATATTTCATAAATTACACTTGGACTGGTGGCAATGCAATCTAAATCAAATTCACGTTCAATTCTACTTATAATAATATCCATGTGTAAAAGTCCTAAAAAACCAACACGAAAGCCAAATCCTAAGGCTTCTGAAGTTTCTGGTTCAAAGGTCAGTGCTGCATCGTTTAATTTTAATTTAATAAATGCTTCTTTTAGTGCTTCATATTTATTTGGTTCAATTGGAAAGATTCCAGAATAGACCATCGGTTTCATTGGTTTGTAACCTTGTATGGGTTCTGCTGCTTTTTTATTTTTTAATGTAATAGTATCTCCTACTTGAATACTACTAATATCTTTAATACTTGCACAAAGATATCCAACTTCACCACTTCGCAATTCGTTTAATTTTTCTTCTTTTGGATGATGAACTCCAAGTTCTGTTACTAAAAATTCACTTCCAGTTGCCATTAGTTCTATGGTATTTCCACATTTTACAGAACCATCTACTACTTTAATTAATGCTACGACACCTTTATAAGGATCAAAGTAACTATCAAAAATTAGTGCTCTTAATGGTTTTTCATTTTCTATTACTGGAGATGGAATACGTTTTATGACTTGTTCGATTAATTCTTTTACTCCTACCCCAGTTTTTCCACTACATAATAAAATTTCTTCTTTTTGAAATCCTAATACTTTTTTTAGTTCTTCTTTTACTTTGGGAATATTTGCATTTGGTAAGTCTATTTTATTGATGACTGGAATGATTTCTAAGTTTTGTTCTAATGCAAGATATAAATTGGCTAAAGTTTGTGCTTCAATTCCTTGCGCTGCATCAACAACTAGTATCGCTCCTTCACATGCTTTTAAAGATCGACTAACTTCATAGGAAAAATCCACATGACCTGGAGTATCGATTAAATTTAAAAGATAACTTTCACCATTTATTTTATAAGGTAATGATACAGCGTTTAATTTAATGGTGATTCCTCTTTCGCGCTCTAAGTCCATGCTGTCTAAAAGTTGTTCTTTCATTTCTCTTTTTGCAACATTGCCAGTTTCTTCTAAAATTCGATCTGCTAGTGTACTTTTTCCATGATCAATATGGGCTATAATAGAAAAATTTCGAATGTTTTCTTGTTGTATCATATTTCTCACCTATAAACATTATACTAAAGAAATAGAAAAAGGAAAAGCTATGTTTTCCTAAGTAAATAATTTTTTAAAAAGGTCAGCCATTCCTGTAATTCCTTTGGACATGAAATCTTGCACTATGGAAGAAAGAAAAACTCCTGTTTTTGTTGCTCCATTGGAAAAGTCTCTATTTTTTTCTGTGATATAATTATTAATGTCAACGTTTTTTCCCTCTCTTACATCTTGTTCAAATTGTTTGATTCCTTCTTCGGTTAACATCGTTTTTTCATTTAATTTCGATTCATAATATCCTGTTTCCATAGCAATGGATAAAGAAAGATATAAAATAAATAATAAAACCACGATACGAAAGAACCAATTGGTTTTTTTCTTTTTTTCCATATTAAGTTCCCTCAATGTATTCTTTTAATACAGAGGCTAAGATTTCCATGGTATTGGTTACTTCAATAATTGTATTATCTTTTCCTCCAATTTCTAAAAGAAGTGTATTTGGATGGATATCTTGATTGTAAATTCCATTCACATTTTTTCCTTCTTTGCCAATGACTCCTCTTGAAATGGTATTAATTTTTAATTTTAATTTTTCATTTAAATGATTTGCCAAGTTTAAGTTTTTTTCATACTGTTCATGTTCTTTTCCAATAACAAATAATATTTTTGCATATTTTTTTCCATTATACTCTGTCGTCGTATTATCATAGCCTGCACTATCTCGATGGATATCTAAGAAGTATTCTAATGTTTTATTTTTGGCATAAGTATCTGTAAATAAATATCGACTTGCTTTGTAAGAAGCACCATAGTTCCAGCCATTTATTTTTAAAATTTCACTAATGTTTCCAGTTTCTACCAGAGTGGGAAGACCAAAATCATTTAATTTTTCTCTTAAATAATAACTTGCAAATAAAACAGTGGGAGTAATATCATATTCACTCATTCCAGCCATGTTATATCCTTCTGTTTGATGAGTATTGTAAAGATATATGAGAGGTTCTTTTATTAAGGTTTTCGGATTGGGATCTGGAACATATTCATAAGTTGGTCCACTTTCTTCCTCTTCTTCAAAAATACTTTCACTTTTTGGTAAACGTATGCCCATTGCAGAAGAAAATAAATATTCTGTTGGATTCATTTTTAAAAAATTATAAAAGTCATTGTTACCCATTTCATGATGAAACATAATATCTAAGACTTCTTCTTTGGTTAAATTATTTTTCCATGTTGTGGCAAAAAAATGAAAACTTAAAAAAAAGAAAAAGATTAAAAGAGAAAAAAAGGTTATGATTTTTATATTTTTTTTCTGTTTATTTCTTTTTCCAATAAATCTTTTTTTCATAGGCATATTCCTTTCCACTTTATTATATAGTGAAAAATTTACAGAATCTGTCGAATTAAAATAAAAGAGTTTCGTTTAAACTTTCCCCAATTAATTTACTCAGTATTTCCATTTCTTGATCTAAATAAATATGAGAAAATAATCCTTCTTCTTTTTGATATAAAAACGGAATACCGATACTTAGTATGGGAATTTGAAATGTTTGTTTGTTAATTTCTTTATTTGTTCTAAGTGCACTGCCCGGAATAATTCCTGTGTCACTAATTTCAATCACACGATTTAAATAATTGATATTTTTTGTTGCTAAGGAATCAATCATAATAATTAAATCAGGATTTAATTCATTTACTACCATTTTTATTAGTTGAAAGGAAGGAATTCCGGTTTTGGAAGTAACATCTGGATTAAATAAAGCTACTTTTGGAATGGTTAAAAAGTCATTGTACTGATTGGTAGCAATCATTTTATTTGTTACTTTACTTCCAAAGGAATCTACTAAAATACTTTCATTTCCAAGACCAATTACTAAAATCGGTTTTTCTTTGTGATATTTTTTTAAAAATAAATTGACTACTTTTTTTAGTTCTCTTTTTAAAGCAGAAATGTTTTTGTTTAAAATTTGGTCCGAATATTCAATCATAAAATAATCACCAGGTTCTTTTTTTAGTGTTTTTCTATCTTTTTCTAGTACTTGATAATGTACGATTGTTTGTTCTTTTAAATGTTTTTCTCCTACTAATAATTTTGGATTTTCTTTTAATTTTGCAGCGTCTAAAAATAAAAATT
The DNA here is from genome assembly GCA_948439995.1 of uncultured Erysipelotrichaceae bacterium. Lineage (GTDB taxonomy): Bacteria > Bacillota_I > Bacilli_A > RF39 > UBA660 > MGBC162267. The sequence goes on from CAOJNP010000002.1 coordinate 52,981, forward strand.
GTTTCATTCTTTTCACCCTTCTTATTATGTCCTTGTTCTTTTTTCTTATGAATTATTTTTCTTTCTAGGATAGCAGTTCTTTTATTTTATTAAAAATGTACTTTTTCATTGCATTCAGCATATAATTTTGTTAAAATGATACTTGAATTAAGTACAGAAGGGAGATATTTATGGCTAATATTAAAAGTTCGAAAAAAGCAATTAAAGTTATTGCTAAGAAAACGGAAAATAATCATGAATTAAAAGCTCGTGTTAAAAATTTAATTAAAGATTGTGATAAAGCAATTGAAAAAAATGAAAAAGAAACAGCAACTAAATTATTTGCAGATGCACAAAAATATATTGATCAAGCTGTAAGTAAAGGCTTTATGAAAAAAAATACAGCGGATCGTCAAAAATCAAGATTGTCACAAAAAGTAAAAGATATGAAGTAATTGTTTGATTACTTCATTTTTTAATGATATGATTTTGATAGAAAGTGGTTGATTCATTTGAAATGGTTAAAAGATCAATTTATTCCCATTTGTTGTTGCCTTTTTTTAATTTTTTTATTAACTCAAATGGAAACGATTAGTTCTACTTTATCTTTTTTTATAGAAACAAAAAGTGTTTCTTCTCCTTCTCAAGCGGATTCTTATAAAAAGGAAGATTCTTTTCTTTTTGTTCAAAATACGAATGATTTTATGCCACTTAGTAAAGGTGATTTAAAAAATATTATTTATACAATTGTTAATTCTGGATGGGATCATCTTACTTTTTATTGTCCAAATGAATATAAATCTTGTATTTCTGATATGAAAGAATTGAGTTTGGATCAAGAAAGTTTAACGCATTTAAATAATTTTGTTCATCCTTATCATAGTTTTTCTAATATTAAAACCAGTTTGTTAGAATCTGGGGAAATTACTATTCAAGTTGAACGATTGTATACTGATCAAGAAATGATTCAAATTGAAGAAAAAATAGATGAATATATGAAAAAACATATTCGAGAAGATATGAGTGATTATGAGAAAATAAAAACATTTCATGATTATATTATTAGTATTACGAAGTATGATGTAAAAAGAAATGAGACTGGTGATTCAGAATATCGTTCTTTTACCGCTTTTGGTCCTCTTATGAATGGTTATGCAACTTGCAATGGATATACAGATGTTATGGCTATTTTTTTAAGTAAATTAAAGATTCCTAATTATAAAATTGCAACAACTCCTACTAATGAGGAAGAAAAAATTGAAGGTCATGTGTGGAATGCAGTTTATTTGGATGGAAACTGGTTACATTTGGATCTAACTTGGGATGATCCTGTGAGTAATGATGGAAAAGACTATTTACAACATAAGTATTTTTTAATTAATAATGATGAATTAGAAGAAGCAGATCATGGTACTGTGGAAGTTTTGGAACATCAATTTGTAAAGAATATTTATTTAGAATTCAATGATAAAAAGAACAGACAAGATTAATTTTTTGTCTGTTTTCTTTTGATATGCTTATGATTTGTTTTGATTTATAATTAACATCGCATCTCCAAAAGAAAAGAAACGATATTTTTTTTGAACGGCAATTTCATAGGCTTTTAATATCTGTTCTCTTCCTGCTAAAGCACTAATTAGCATCAGTAAGGTACTTTTTGGTAAATGAAAATTCGTTAGTAATCCATCAATTGCTTGAAATTGATATCCTGGATATATAAATATTTTAGTATATCCACTACATTCTTGAAATTGGCTATATTGTTGTAAGATTGTTTCTAAAACTCTTGTAGAAGTGGTTCCAACAGCTATGATCCTTCTCCCTTCTTTTTTTGCTTGATTTAAGAGATCGGCATTTTTTTTGTCTAGCGAATAAAACTCACTATGCATTTGATGATTTAAAATATTTTCTGTTTCAACTGGTCGAAAAGTTCCTAACCCTACATGTAAAGTAACTTCAGCTATTTCAATTCCTTTGTTTTGGATTTTTTCAAGTATTTCTTTGGTAAAATGTAGTCCTGCTGTAGGTGCTGCAGCACTTCCAAGATTCTTCGCATAAACGGTGTTGTAACGATTTTTTTCCTGCAATTTGGAATGAATGTATGGTGGCAGTGGCATTTGGCCTAATTTTTCTAATATTTCCATTAGTATCCCATCATAAATTAATTTAACTTCAACCATACCTTCTGTTTTTTTTCTTATTATTTTTGCTTTTAAACTTCCATTTCCAAAAGAAATAATACTACCCTCTTTTAATCTTTTAAAAGGACGTGATAGACATTCCCAATTATCATTTCCTAAATCTTTTAATAATAATAATTCTATTCGAGCTCTTGTATCTTCTTTTTCTCCAATTAATCTTGCAGGAATTACTTTTGTATTATTTAATACTAAGATGTCTTTTGGATTTAAATATTCTATAATATTTTTAAATTCTTGATGTTCTACTTCCCCTGTTATTCGATCTAAAACCATCATTTTAGAAGAACTTCTATCTTTTAGAGGTGTTTGTGCAATTAATTCTTCAGGTAAATTATAATTAAAGTCTTCTAATTTCATTGATTCACTTCCAATATTGTATTATTATTGTCATTTATTTCTATTACAAAATTCTTTGCAATATGATCTAATTCTTTTAATGTTGTGTTTGTAATAATATAATCATATGAATAATTATCAACATTTGCATCCGAATAATTTGTGATAATATTAGCATGACCAAGTCTTTTTACTAATAATGTTTTTGCATTGAAAGCTTTCACGGCTCTTTCAATTTCTTCTGGCTCTCGAATATGGATAAACATAATATTAGCTACGCATTTATTACTATTGAAGTATTTTACGGCTTCTTTTATTGAAGTAAAGGCTAAATCATTATATTCTGTAGTTAATTTTTTTAAGTCACTTAAAAATTTTCTATCTTTTTCTGTTTTGGTGCCATTCCACCCAGCATTTTTTGCTATTTTTTTAATAATATCTATTGATGAAAAATTAAAAATTTTTTCGTATTTTGAGGTATATTCTATAAAAGTATCTTTTCCACTTGCTCCAGTACCATTAATAATAATAATTTTCTTAGTCATGTTGAACTCCTTTTTTTGTAATTTTTCTATTACATGAAATTACTACATTTTCTAAAATCATAGCAATGGTCATAGGTCCTACTCCTTTTGGCACTGGTGTAATATAAGAGCATATAGGACTTACATTTAAAAAATCTACATCTCCGATTACTTTTCCGTCTAAACGGTTGATTCCAACATCAATTACAATTGCATTTTCTTTTACCATGTCTTTTGTTACAAAATTCGGCTTTCCAACGGCACTTACTAAAATATCTGCTTCTTTTGTTATTTTCGCTATTTCTTTTGATTTTGAATGTAAAATGGTGACAGAAGCATTTTCTTTTAAAAATAATAAAGCAAGTGGTTTTCCAACTATATTACTTCTGCCAATAATTACAACATGCTTTCCTTCTATTGGAATGTCATATTCTTTTAATATACGAATGACTCCTTTTGGTGTACAAGAAATTAATCCAGTTTTTTGATTCCATAATTTTCCTACATTCGTAGTTGTAAATCCATCCACATCTTTTTCTGGTAGTATGGTTTCAAATACTTGTTCTTCCTTCATATGTTTTGGTAGTGGACTTTGAACTAATATGCCATGAACAGTTGGATCTTGATTTTTTTTCAAAATTTCATTTTCTAATTCTTTTTGACTTGTATTTTCTTCTAAATGAACTAATTCGAAATCAATTCCTACACTTTCACAAGCTTTTTGCTTGTTTCTTATGTAAATAGTTGAAGCATCATTTTCTCCAACTTGAAATACAACTAATTTTGGATTGATATCCATTTTTTTTAAAGATTCTATTTCATTTTTTAAGTTTTCTTTTATTTTATTTGCGATTTCCGTTCCATTTAAAATCATATTTATCCTCCTAATATTAATTTTGATATGGTATGTTTAAGTGATTGTAGCTTTTTTCGGTTGCAACACGTCCTCTTGGTGTTCGTTTGATAAATCCTTCTTGCAATAAAAATGGCTCTACTACATCTTCAATGGTAGTAACTTCTTCTCCAATACTAGTAGCAATGGTTTCAATTCCAACTGGACCACCATTAAACTTTATAATAATTGCATTTAAATACTCTATATCGATAGCGTCTAAACCATTTTTATCTACTTTTAATTTTTTTAATGAATCTATTGTTGTATCATAATCAATTGTCTTTAGTTCTTTTACTAATGCAAAATCACGTACGCGTTTGTATAAACGATTGGCAATTCTTGGAGTTCTTCTACATCGACTACCAATTTCTTTCGCTGCTTGTTTAGAAATATCCATTCCTAAGACACGACTGGTTCTTAAAACAATTTCGATTAATTCTTCCACACTATAGTAATTTAATTTGGATATAATTCCAAAACGGTCTCGTAAAGGAGAGGAAATGTCTCCTGCTCTGGTGGTAGCTCCCACTAATGTAAAAGGAGGTAAATCAATTTTAATATTTCTACTATGTCCATCATTATTGATGACAATATCTAATTCAAAATCTTCCATTGCTGGATATAGTATTTCTTCAATGTATTTTGGCATTCTATGAATTTCATCTATAAATAAAACATCTCCTGATTCTAAATTGGATAATACGGCTGCTAAGTCGCCACTTTTTTCAATGCTTGGTCCAGAAGCAGTTTTTATACCTACTCCTAGTTCGTTTGCTATGATATGTGCAAGTGTTGTTTTTCCAAGTCCGGGAGGTCCATATAATAAAACATGATCCAATGATTCGTTACGAATTTTTGCAGCTTGAATAAATACTTTTAAATTGTCTGTAATTTCTTTTTGTCCTATATATTCTTGTAAATTTTGGGGACGAATGGTTTCTTCTATTTCATCCGTGGTTAATTTTTCTTTCTCTAATATATTTTCTTCCATATGACCTCCTATAAATTTTCCACTATTTTTTCAATTTCTTTCCAATTTGTTACGGTTTTATATTTACTAGTAACTTTTTTGTTTGGAACAAATCGAATTAAATATGCATCTTTTGGTGGAAATGTATCTAGCATTTTTTCTTGATCATCAATATAAATATCTAAATTAAATTTTTTGGAGGCAAAATATTTATTATATGCATCAAAAACGATTTCTTTGTATTCTATATTTCGTTTTTTTAAATATTCTATGGTAAATTTTTGGGCATTTGGAATGTCTTTATTACTTCTTGCTGTAATAAAATAGATTTCGTGTCCTTCGCTGATCCATTTTTGAATTACGGCTATGGCATGTTTTTTTTCTTTCACATTTAAATAGATTTCGCTTCCATATTCTTTTGTAAAATGATGAAATTGTTCATTGGATAGTTGCCATTCTTTATTATATCTTTTTAAATGATATTTTTTTCGATATTCTTTCATTTTTTTGGGAAAAATTTCACTGGTTTTGGTTAAAGTATCATCAATATCTATACCAATTCTCATGCTTTTAATAATAGCTTTAAAGCTTCTTTCACTTGTTCTTCTACATTTTCATTTGAATTTACTAAAGGAAGTATTTTTTTAATATCAGCAGGTTTGTATCCTAAACTTTCTAATACATTATTCAATTCTTCAAAGTCGTTTTCCCATACATTTTCTTCTTTTTTTACTAATTTTCCTTTTAAATCTAAAATAATTTGACGAGCTACTTTTTCTCCGATTTTAGGGAATTTTTTTAAATACAATATGTTTTCACGTTCAATGGCATCTAATATTCCTGATACACTTCCTGTTGCAAGCATGGGAAGGGCCATTTTCGGACCCAAACCTTTTACTCCAATTAATTTTAAAAATAATTCTTTTTCTTCTTGCGTTAAGAATCCGTATAGAGAAAATTCTTCTTCACGGATATGACAATAAGTATAAACTGTAATTTCTTCTTCTGTTTTAAAAGAAAATGGATTTGATACATAAATTTGATAACCAATCTTATTTACTTCTATAACAATATAATTGCTTTCTTGAATTTTGACAAAACCTTTTAGATAATTATACATGATCTCACCATAATTATTTTATCATATTGAATAAAAAAAAAAAAGCGAAGAGATTTGCTTTTCTATATACATATATTTTAACCAAAAAGAAATTCTAATAAAACGGGTGATAAAATGATTAATAGTAAAATGGGAATAAAGAATAAGACAGAAATAATGCTAATTTTGGTAGGTAATTTAGAAATCTCTGCTTTGATTTCTAAGATTTGTTTTTCTCTTAAATATTCTAGTTGATTGGTTAAAGATTCTAAAATGCTATTTCCAAATACATTGGATTGAATTATATTTAAAAGAGCATGGTTGATTGCAGCACTTGGAATTCTTTTTTTCATATCATTCATACTTTCTGTAAAACTTTTTCCAAGACGGATTTCAGAAAGAGATTTTCGAAATTCAAGTGATAAATCACTTTCAATATTAGATGAAGTGATTTCAAGAGCGGTGTTTAAATTATGATCACTTTCGATGGTTAGTATTAATACTTCAAAAAAGAATATTGCCTCTTCTTCTAATCTTTTTTCTCTTTTTTTAATTTGCATATCAAATAATAAGTATTCACTTCCAACATAAAAGAATAAAGTGATAAAAGGTGCTAAAATATACCCTGGTTTTAGAAAAAGGAAACAAATAATAAATATAAGGATAGAAACAATCAAGCGGTAATTTAATAAGTGAATTACATTGTATTTGCATCCTACTCCTAATAAATCAATTTTTTTATTGATTCGTTCAATCGATTTTTTTAAATGAATTTTTTTTGAGATACTATGGTCTTTTTTCATAATGACTTCACCTTTAATATTTTTTTAATTACAAAAATATAAGAAATATATAATATGACAATAAATAAGAGTAATAAAAAACCAAATGGTGTTTTCAAAAATGGATTAAAATAAGTTGGGTTTAGAAGAAAAATGAAAAGGGAAAAAAGAAGAGGTAAAAAAACTAATATACGATAAACAAAAATACTAGCAGCTGTTAAACTTTTCATTTCATTTCTTAATTTTTTCTTATTAAAAATCGATTTTTCTATACTACCAAATACTCTTACAATATTGCCTCCTGTTGTATTTAAAAGGGATAAAGAAGAAGAAATGTATTTGGCATCTTCTAATTTTACTCTTTCATAAAAACGATTAAAGACTACATCAATACTTAATCCATAATTCATGTCCATGTATATTTTTTTAAATTCATCTTGAATGGGTCCATCTAATTCTCTTTTTACGATTTCAACCGCTTGCATAATGTTTCTCCCAGATTTAAAACTATTATTCATGACAATGATGGCTTTTAATAAATCGTCACTTACCATTTTCTGCTTTTTTCCAAATTGAAATGTAAGCAACAGATCAGGAAGAAAAAAACCAATTAAAAAAGTAAAAAGAAAACTAATCAAACCAAATGGATTGGTTTGAAATAAAATAGTAATCATATTTAATACAACTAAAAAGATAGCAGTCATGAATTTTATAGTGATATAATCCATTCCAGTTTTTGTTTCTTTTTCTTCATAAGAGATATAACGATCATATTTTTTGCTGTATTTTTTTAAGAATTCACTTTTGAATAAATATCGTCGAAAATGTTTAATCCAGTTCCATAATTTGATATAAAAACGGTCCAGAGCTGATTTTTCTTGAACATGAATTGATGCTAATGCAAATTTTTCGAAGCGTTTTTGCAAACGAATGGTTCTGAGTTCTCGAAAAATGAAATAAAGAAAGGTAATTATTGCTAAAAGGATGATTATTTGTATTATGAAAACTTGTGGGCGAAATACTAGCATATTATTATTTTCCTTTCTTTTTTTTATCTAAATGAAACATAAAATCAATTTCTCGAATTCCTCTTGAAACAATTTTATCGTAAACGTTTGGAATTTTTTTATCGTATAGAATATATTCTCCATCTACTTCTTTTTTGTTTGTTAATCCTTTTTGATGAAATGCAAATATTTCACTGATTATGATTTCATCTTCTTTCATTCCATTTAATTCGCAGATAGAAGTTACTTTTCTTTTTCCATCACTCATACGATCAATATTCACAATTAAATCAATGGCATTTACCATATATTCTCGAACGGCTTTAATCGGAATATCAATCCCACTCATTAACACCATAGTTTCTAAACGATTTAAGGCATCTTTTGGACCATTTGCATGTAAAGTAGTCATCGATCCTTCATGTCCTGTATTCATTGCTTGTAACATGTCAAATGCTTCTTTTCCGCGCACTTCTCCTACTATAATTCTGTCAGGTCTCATACGAAGACTATTGATGACTAAATCTCTTATCGTAATTTCTTTATCACTATCATAATTCGTTACTCTCGTTTCAAGAGAAATTACATGCCTTTGATTTAGTCTTAATTCAGCAGCATCTTCGATTGTAATGATTCTTTCTTCATCTGAAATAAATCCGCTTAATATATTTAGTAAAGTTGTTTTTCCAGAACCAGTTCCTCCACAAATGACAATATTGCATTTTCCTCTTACGGCTGCGTCTAAAAATGTTGCCATATAAGGTGTCATGGATCCAATTCTTATCATATCTTCTACATGTGTCATTTCTTCTTTAAATTTTCTTATGGTAATGACTGGGCCTTTGGTAGATAATGGTGGGATTACGGCGTTGATTCTGGATCCATCTTCTAATCTAGAATCTACCATTGGATTGGATGCATCAATTGTTCTTCCAACGGGTCCAATTAATCTTTGAATGGTTCTAATAATGTGCTCATCATTAATAAATGATACACTTTCATCTTTCATGATTTGACCATCCATTTCAATATAAATTTCTTTGGGACTATTTACCATTATTTCGGTTATATTTTGATCTTCTAATAGTTCCGTTAAAGGTCCATAGCCATTGATTTCATTGTCTATTAAATTATAAAGATGGGCACGTTCTAAATTGGTTAAATCATATCCTTCAATGGTTTCATCAATTTCATCATTAATGAATTGTTTTAGTAATTTTTCTTCTGGTATTTCTTTATCAATTAAATTTTCGACAATTCTGGTTCGCAGTTCATCTAATAATTTTTTGTCTGGGAATATATCATAATCATTTAAATTATCCAGTTCTTTTACTTTTCTTTCTATATTAAATGCTTCTAATAAACTAGTTTTCTTCATCCTTCATACTCTCTTTCTCATCTTTGGTGAAATCAGCAGCAATACTCATTAATATTGCATAATCTTTGGCAAATACATTGGCTATTTTGGGTTGTAAGGTGATAATTTGTCCATTCATTACATAATCGTCTAAGTTTTTTAAATAAAATTCACTGGAAAGTGTATAATCAATATTACTTTTTAAAATACTTCTTAAATCGTATAAAGAAAAATATTTTTTGAATGGATCTCTACTATTATTTAATAATATTTTATAATTTGTTATTTCTAAATCATGAAAGATACTCAATAATGATTTCATATTTTTTACATCTAATGGATCATTATTTAAAACGAATAAAATTTGTTCTACATTATCTAACATAACTAGATTTTGCTCATTTAAATCATGATTGGAATCTACTAAAACGATATCATAATTGTAGATTGCTTTATCTAATACGATTTCAATGTATTTCGATGCAATTTTCCCTGCTTGTCGTGGATCTTTTGGGCTTGGTAAAATATCAATATAATTATCGTATTTACTTACATAATCTTTAAACTCTTCATAGCGATTATTATTATAATCATCAATAAAATTGTAAATCGTTTTTTCAAAAGGACAATTTAGTGCCGTTGCGATTCCACCGGAAGCTAAATCTAAATCTATGATTAATACTTTTTTTTCTAATTGTTCAAAAATTCCAGCTAGATTAAGTGTAGTTGTGGTTTTTCCTACTCCACCTTTTGCTGAAAATATACATAATGATTTTCCTTTTTTTCGTATCACAATGATTCCTCTTTTCTTTCATTTTCTATGATTAATTTTTCAGTTTTGTTATTTCCTTTTTTATGAATTGTTATTTTGTAATTTTGAATACCTATTATTTTGCCAAAAATACTATTTATTTGATATTCATTTTTTATTTCTAAACTTTGATCTGTTTGTATGATTTTTAAGTTTTCAATTGGTATGTTATTTTTTATGAATAATTCTTTTATTTTGCTTTCTGCTTCTTCTTTTTGAACATAATTTTGAATTGCATATTCGGTTACACCAGATAATTTAATTTTTGCATGAGTTAAAAATCCTATGTCTACAATGATAGCCATCAAAAGCAGAAGAATTGGAATTAAAAAGATAAATAAAATTAGTGTTTGTCCCTTACGATTCATTTTGAATCCATCTTTCTATTTGGACGTAATATGGTTTTTTTAAAATTAAATTTAAACCTGGTGTAATAATACTATTTTCTTTTTTTAGTAAAAAGTGAATATATTCATTTTCTCTTTCAATTTCCAGTCGAGCATTCTTGTTATTTTTATTTAAGTTATCTGTTATTTCTTTATATGGCAAGTCATTTTTGTATTCTTCGATAATTTCATCCATTTCGCTTTCTAATTGATTTTTTAAGGAGATAATTTTTCCAAAATCAATGATTGCAAATAAAAAGAAAAGAAAAATTGGTAATATTATTACAAATTCTACTAATGCTTGACCCCTTTTTTTATTCATGGACAACACCCTTTATTTTTCATTATTATAGCATAAGATTTTTCGAAAAACTACTTGTTTTCTGATTTTTTATCAATACATTTTCCTTCTCCAGGTTTTTCTCCTTCTTGATATTCTTGGTCTACTAAGCTACAAGAGGTTTTGGTAATGGCGTCTTTTAAGTATCCTCCAAAATAAGAAACAATACTTATTGTGATAATACTTATTAAAGCAATAATTAACACATATTCTACTAATGCTTGACCATTTTTCTTTTTCATAAATACCACCTCTATGTTCATTATCATTATATCAAAATAAAAACTTCTTTACAAATAAAAAACAAATCACTGTTTTGTATGTGATTCGGTTTCTTTTATAATATAAATTGGTCTTTGTTTGGTTTCTAAATAAATTTTAGATAAATATTCTCCAATAATTCCTAAGAAGAATAATTGTACTCCACTTACAAATATTATAATACATGCTAAACTAGGCCATCCACCTACTGGATCTCCCCATATTAGTGTTTTTAGAATAATAATTAAAATGAATAAAAAGGCGATAAAGCAAAATAAAATTCCAACTAAAGAAGATAATACCAATGGTTTGGTGGAAAATCCAACAATCCCATCTATTGCATAGGTAAATAATTTTTTAAAATTCCATTTTGTTGTACCTGCAATTCGATTGGGAGCATCATAAGTAATCCATTTGGTATCAAATCCTACAAAGTTAAATAATCCTTTGGAATAGCGATTGTATTCGGTTAAAGATAATACAGCATCAACAACTTGTCTCGTCATGAGACGATAATCTCTTTCATTCGGCTCCATTGGTATGATACTTAAACTTCCAATTATCTTATAGTAACATTTTGTTAATAGTCTTCTAATAAAGCCATAATTTTTATGATTATTTGCTTTTAATCCCACAATATCTAAGTTCTCTTTTTGAAGTAGTTCATACATTTCAATTAATTTTTCAGGTGGATCTTGTAAATCCGCATCCATTAATGTAATGTAATCTCCTGTTGAATGTTGTAATCCTGCTAAAATAGCAGCTTCTTTTCCAAAATTACGAGAGAATGAAATAAATCGAATTCTTTTGTCTTCTTTCGAATATTTTTTTAAAATTTCAAGCGTTTTATCTTTGCTTCCATCATTGATAAATAATAATTCAAAATCTTGATTCATTTTTTGCATAACATTTAACATTTCTTGATAAAATAAAGGTATTGATTCTTCTTCGTTAAAACAGGGAATAATAATACTAATTTTTATTTTCATAATAACTCCTTTTGATATGAAATTATTATATCATTATTTCCCTTTTTTGAATAGTATACGAAAAAAAACATCTATCATATAGATGTTTTTTTTTAATTGAAATCTCAACCGCACCATTTTATATAAGTTTATCAAATAAT
>CAOJNP010000003.1 GCA_948439995.1 uncultured Erysipelotrichaceae bacterium
ATATTTTATTTTATCTTTTTCTTATTTTTATAAGATAGTAGGTTCGCGAAAACCAACATATGAATTCACACTACCATGTCCATGACCAAAGGCAAACACTCCGGCACCGATACCATTTGAAAACAGACCACTACGATCGAACCAAGAATCAACTGGATAGACAAACCTTATTATTTTTTCAAACTCAATCCCAACATAACTTATTATGATTTTATAAAGTTTATTTTAATTTAGCAATCAAAAAACATAGATTTTCAAAACAATTTACTTATCTATGTTTTTTATTAATGTATTCTTTCCGAAGAAATGGAATTGAATTTCTATCTTATTTGGAAATATAAAATATTTTATTTTATCTTTTTCTTATTTTTATAAGATAGTAGGTTCGCGAAAACCATAGTAAAGATTATCATCACCAGACGAACGACCAATGGCAAACACTCCAGCACCAAGCCCACCAGAAAACATACTACCACGCAGAAACCAAGGATCAACTGGATAGACAAACCTTATTTTTTAATTCAATCCCAATCCATTAGATGGTTTAATGCTTTCATAATTGCTAATTTTCCATACTCGTATGTTAAAGAGCCTTGCTGATATGCAATAAATGGTTCTCTTAAAGGACCATCACAAGATAATTCAATTGAAGATCCTTGAATAAATGTTCCTGCAGCCATAATAACTTGATCATCATATCCTGGCATGTCACAAGGTATTGGTAAAGAATTGGCATCAATTGGAGATGACATTTGAATTCCTTCACAATACTTAATTAAATTTTCCTTTTTATGAAAAATTATATTTTGTACTATGTCTGCTCGTTTTTCATTGTATCTTGGTTCTACGTCATATCCTAATTCTTCAAAAATGCAGCTTGTTAAAACGGCTGTTTTTAATGCGCTTTTTACTACACTTGGAGAAAAGAAAATTCCTTTTAAGAAATCTCGATTAATTCCTAAAGAAGGTCCTACTTCGATTCCCTCTCCAGGAAGAGTTAAACGTTCTGCACATAGTTCTATTAATTCTTTTTTTCCAACTATGTATGCCCCATTTGGAGCCATCCCACCACCTAAGTTTTTAATTAAAGAACCTACTACAATGTCTGCACCAATTTCGATTGGTTCTTTTTTATTTACCATTTCACAATAACAATTATCTACCATAATAATAGTTTTGGGACTTACTTTTTTTATTTTTGAAATTATGTTTTCTACTTTTTCTATCGTTAAACTTTTTCTTGTTGAGTATCCCTTTGATCTTTGAATTTCAATTACTTTTACTTGATGTTTTTTTAAATATTCTATTATTTTTCTTTCATTAAAATCATTTTCTTTTAATTCAATTTCATCATATATTATTCCATATGATTTTAATGAGCTTTTGTTTTCTTTAATTCCAATGACCTCATGTAAAGTATCATATGGTGTTCCTGTAATCGATAAGAGTAAATCGTTTGGTCTTAAAAGAGCAAATAAAGCTGTTGATAAAGCATGTGATCCAGATATAAATTGATTTCGAACTAATGCACTTTCTGCTTTAAAAATATCAGCAAATACTTTTTCTATCGCATCTCTTCCAATGTCACCGTAACCATATCCAGTCGTACTATTAAAATGTACTTCAGATATATGATTATTCCAAAATGATTCTAATACTTTTTTGCTATTGAATTCACAAATTTCATCTATTTCATCATAAATATCTTTTAATTTTAACTCACATTTATTTATCAATTTATTTATGTTTGGATTGGTTTTTATTTTGTTTTCTTGATTCATGCTTTAATTCCCCCATCAACTCGAATAACTTCATTATTAATATAATTTGCTTCTTCACTTGATAAAAAATAGATTACATTTGCAATTTCTTTTGGCTCTGCAAAACGTTTTAAAAGTATTTTTTCTGTTTCACTTTTTATATAATCAATTGTTAAATTTCGATTATTTTCGGTATTTGTCCATCCTGGAGCTATACAGTTAACTTTTACAAATGGTGCTAGATGAACTGCAAAATTATGTGTCAAAGAAATAATTCCTGCTTTAGAAGCGTCATAATCAATTGAATAAGGTTCATAAGTATTGATCGCATTGGTACTAGAAATATTTATTATTTTACCTTCTTTTTGTTCTTTCATTTTCTTTCCAAAATATTTAGACATTAAAAAGGTTCCTGTTAAATTATTTTCAATTACTTGATTAAAGTCAATTCCTGTTTTATCTTCTATCATATCATCTTTTGTAATTGCGGCATTGTTAACTAAGACATTTAACTTTTCATATTTTTCAAAAACAGTTTCATACATTTTTTTTACTATTTCTTCTTTTGATATATCTCCTTGTAATAGTGTTACTTCTATTTTATATTCTTGTTCTAGTTCTTGTTTTAAAATTTCTGCTTCTTCTTTTCTTGTACGATAATTTAAAAGAATATGATAGCCATGACTCGCAAACACTTTTGCAGTAGTAGCTCCAATTCCACGACTGGCTCCTGTAATTAAAACAGTTTGTTTCAATATTTTTATATCATCTTTTTGTAAATATTCTGCATATATATCAGACCTTTTATTATCATCTAATATTGCTAAACTTATTATTTTCGTTTTATCTTCATTTTCAAAATCAGTAAAAATACAGTTTTTTTCGATTGGAGTACCAAATAATGTATTTAAATAAATTTGATTTCCATTGGTAATTTTAGAAAATTTCTCTCCAAGATATTCAAAACGATTAGAAGAAAAAGAAACAGAATTTGTATCGTTTATTTCATTTCCAAAATATATTATTTCTTCAAAAGGAATGATTACTAAAATTTTATTTTTATCTAATTTAAATTTCCAATATATTTCATTTTTATTTTCAACTGTTGTGTACAATGATTGTGATATTACTTGATAATTATTACCTTTTATTGTTAATAAACTATTTTTTTTAATATCATCCACTGTGATCATTTATTGTTTTCCTTTCACTTGATATTCTTTTTCTTTATATCCTATAATTACGCTTTCATCTGTAACTAAGATTGGTCTTTTTACTAACATTCCATTTGTTGCAAGTAAGTCTAATTGTTCTTCTATAGACATATTTGGTAATTTTTCTTTTAAATTTAATTCTTTGTAAACAAGTCCACTTGTATTAAAGAATTTTTTTAATTCTACTCCACTTTTTTGCCACCATTTTTTTAATTCTTCTTTAGTGGGATTTTCTTCTTTGATATTTCTTAAAGTAACTGGAATTTCAAATTTTTGTAAATTTTCCAACGCTTTTTTACACGTACTACATTTTGGATACCATAAAAATAAATTCATTTTCTACCTCCTTTTTTTATTATAACATCTTCTTATGTTTTTTGAATCTATTACATATATTTTATTAGGTGATTTTATTTGAAAAAACCTGTAATTGGATTAATTGGAAGATTAGAGAAAAAAGATTTTGATTCTATTTTTATTCACGATGAATATCGTATTGCCATATTAAATTCTGGAGGCATCCCTGTTTTGTTATTACCACCATATTTTGAGGAATTAAAAGAAAAACAACCATTTCAAAACGATTTAACTTTTCAACATAAAATTATATTAAAGCCTCTTTTAGACTATTGTGATGGTTTTTTATTTACTGGGGGAAGTGAATGGTTTGGTTTTGACGAATATATTTTTCAATATGCTTATAAACAGGATAAACCAGTGCTAGGAATTTGTCTTGGCATGCAATTAATGGCAAATGCTCCTTATTTTAAGGATTTTTGTTCTGATAAAACAGAAAAAATTTTTTCTGGTCTTATTCATCAATCTACTCAAGATTATGTTCACAAAATTACTATATTGGATAGCAAACTAAAACGGATTCTTGATTCCGAATCTATTGTAGTTAATAGCAGGCATTCTTCTTGTGTTTTACCAAATGATTTTTTTCAAGTTAGTGCTGTTAGTAAAGATGGAGTAATTGAAAGTATTGAGATACCGAGTAAGCATTTTATGGTCGGAGTTCAATGGCATCCTGAATCTCTTTTTTCAAAAGATATTCATTCTAAAAAGATATTTCAGGCTTTTATTGAAGCATGCAAAGAAAAATAATTTTTTATCTTACAGTTTCTTTTATTGAAATAAAATTCTCTGATAAAATGGAATAAAGATAGGTTCTTACTTTCTTGGTTGTTTTCTTTTGGATAAATTCTCGATATCCTTGTAATTGTTTTTGATAAGCTTCATCCATTACATGATTTAATTTATAATCAATGATTATGATTTCATTTTCTTGTTCAATTAGTAAATCAATGATCCCATGATATTCCTTTTCTTCCTTTGTATTTATAAATTCATATTCTTTATAAAATGTTCCATTTAAATTGTTTTGTATCAGCTCTGATTCAATAAAGTGCTTTACTTTTTTTCTAAGAAAGGCATTGGAAATCAAAGTATATTTGGGATTTTTAAAATCTATGCATTCTAAGTATTCATGTACTTTTATTCCGAGTTCTATGTTATCACATTCTTCTTTGGAATAAAGTTTTAACTGTTCTTTGGAAAATCGTTTTGTTATTTTCTTTTTTTCGGATAGTTGAATTTCTTCTACGATTATTTTATTACTTGGTAACATTTCTTTTTCTTCTTTTTTATTTTGATATAAATATTCTTTTGTTAGATGAATTTCATCTAAGTTTATATGTTGTTGATATTCTTTTAATAAGTTCCATATATGGTAGAAAAAATCTGCAAATGATTTTGAATTGAATAAGTTTTTAGTTTGTAATTTTTCCTGTTTCGGAATAACAAAAATCATTTTTTCTTTCGCTCTTGTTAAAGCTACATAAAATAGTCGTATTTTTTCTGAAATTTCTTCTCGATTAAAATTATCTTTTATTAATTCTTTTAAGAATGGATAATATAACCCTTCTTTTTTTAGAGGAAGAAAAAAGCCATATTTTTTATCATATAGAAAACGGTTTTTGATATCTTGTATGTTAAATGCTTTATATAGTCCTGCAAAATAGCAAATAGGAAATTCTAAACCTTTTGATTTATGAATCGTCATTAATGTCACACTGTTTTCAACTTCTTCATTGATTTCATATCGAATTGGTAATTTTTCTTTTAAAATTTGATTTAAAAATGTTATAAATTCTTCTAAGTTATGACCTTTTTCTCCATATTGATCTGCTAATTTTTCAATGTGAGTTAAGATTGTCATATTTTCTTTAATGTTTCCAATCGAAATGATTTTTTCATAAATATGAACTTTTTGATATAGTTCTCTAATTATTTCTCTTAAGTTTTTTGTAGCTAATGCATTTACTAAATCTTTTAGTTGTTCATATATCGTATTTTGATACCAATTTTTTTCTTTTACAAAATGATATATCATTTCATCACTATATTGAAAAAGAAAACTTCTTGCTACTGAGGTAAAATAAAAGGAAAAATCTTGTCTAAAGTTTTTTTTGTAGTAAGAGTACAATAAAAATAAAGTATTTTTTATCACATAAAAACAGGTAGAATCATTTAATGTTTCTTCTTTTTGAATATTGATTGGAATGTTTAAATAATGAAATATTTTTTTATACAGTATAAAACTACTACTTCTATCTAATAGTATTACAAAATCTTTATAATTCGCTGGATGAATTTCTTTTGTATCTTTATCAAATAATAAAAATCCTTCTTTTACTTTTCTTTTAATATCATTTCCAATGAAAAAAATTTCTATTTCTTCTTTCGTATATCCTAATTCATTTTTTTCGGGATAAACATGCATTTCCATATTATAGTTTTCTTTGGTTTGTCCTTCTTTTTGATATGCCAAGTTTCCAAAAGTCATTTGATGATCATTAATGTAGTCTGCTCCTCCTATTGAATCTGTCATAATTTGATTAAAAATAAGATTAATATTTTTTATGACTTCTTCTCTTGAACGAAAATTTTTATTTAAGTCAATCTTTTCTCCATTTAAGTGATTTCGATAACTATCATATTTATTTTTAAATAAGTATGGATTTGCATTTCGAAAACGATAGATACTTTGTTTAATATCTCCAACTAGATACAGATTATGGTTTGAAATAAAATGAATTAATTCTTCTTGAATGTCATTGGTATCTTGATATTCATCAATCATTATTTCATGAAAAGTTTCTTTTAATTCATGTAATACAATTGGATATTCTTGAATTAATTTTAATGCATAAAAAGCAATATCGTTAAATTCATAATATTCTTGTTTTATTTTTTGTTTTTCTAATTCGATAAAATATTGTTTTAAAATTGTACAAATTACTTGAATAATAGGATTCATTTGTTGTAAATCTTGTTTTAATTTTTCTTTTGTTCCATATTCTAATAATGCAATCCATTTTTTAAAAAAATCATTTACTTCTTCTTTTTTGATTTTAATTTCTTCTTCTAAGTTTTTTGGTAGTGAAGGCATTTTAGATGACTTGTAGCTTATAAATTCATCTATTGTTTTTGCATTTAGAATTCCTTTTAAGGATTGATAACATTTGTCAATGTATTCTTTTGGTGCAATTTTAGAGAGTTCTTCTAATTGTTCTTTGAAACTACGTTGCTTTTCTAATAGTAATGCTAAATATTCTTCTAATATTTTTTCAATTTCTTTGTTATGAAGAAATTCCTTTGTAGATTTCATAAGTTTTTCTTTGATTGTAAAATCGTTTTCTATTTTTTTTACAATATTTAACACATCTTCGTAAAGATCAAAATCACTTTTGACACAATATTCTTCGATTAAGCTAATAAAAGTGTTCTCCTTTTTTTCATAAAATGAATCAAAAACAGATCTTAAAGTTTCTTTTTTTAAAGATTCTATCATTGCTTCTTCAGTAATTTTCGGGTTTTTTGGCAAGTTAATTAAATAATGATATTTTTTGACAATAGATAGACAAAAAGAGTCAAATGTTGTGATGTAAGAAATGTCAAGTAAGGCTAATTCATCTTTGAATTCTTTTTGTTCTTCTATTTTTAGGCGTATCCTATTTTTCATTTCCTCTGCAGCTTTTTTTGTAAATGTTAGGATTAAAAGTTCATTGATATGAATTCCACTATTTAGTTTATTCATTACTCTTTGTGATAATACTGCTGTTTTTCCAGAGCCAGCACCAGCACTAATAATTAAATTGGTTCCACTTTGAGTAATTGCTTTTCTTTGTTCGCTAGTCCATGTTGGCATAAATGTTTCCTCCTAACATTCTTTTTGCTTCACTTCTTTTACATTTTTTATATCTTCTTCTTTTCGATAGCATATCTCCTGATATTGACAATGCTCACAACCAATTAAACTTTGATTAATTTTAATTGGTTGTATGGGAAAGTTTTTGGCTTTTATTTCTTTTATTGCTTCTTTTAGTTTATCTTTGGCTATTTCTTCTATTCTCTTAAATTCTTGATCATTTAATATTTTGGAATAGGCATAAAAACCTTTTGTTCCCATTTTTAAATTTTGTATTAACTTACTATTTTCATAAGTTGGATCAAAAATTTTTAAAATATTTTCTTCATTGGTACTATATCCTTGTAACATTAATTTTTTTTCTTTTAATTCTTCTTCGGTATGGATTCGATCACAAATGGGAATACTAGGAATTATTTTTTGAAAGTATAGTCCAATGATATTGATTTTTTCGTAAGGTAATTGGCTAACTAATAATAAATAGAAAGGCAACTGTAAGTTAAGTCCATGGGTTAAGTGATCAAAGCTAACTTCTGAATTGCCAGTTTTATAATCAATTACGCTAATTAGTGTTTGATCTTTTTCTTTTTTGAAGTATATTTTATCTACAATGCCACTAAAAATCATATCGTCTATTGTTAATGTAATTTTTTCTTCTGTTAATATGTTAAAATTTTTTTCTTTCTCTTGCATTTTTAAAACTTTTAAAACTCGTTTTAAATCTTTTTTTCTTTTGTTTAAAAAGAAGATTTCTTTTGGTGAGGTTATTTGTAATTTTTGAGCATGAAGTTGAAAACTATTTTCGAATTCAAAGTTTTTTTCATAGCTTTCTTTTAAAATTTCATGGCAAAGATTACCTATTTTTAAATCAAAATCATTTTCTTCTTTTTTAATATTTAAATGATATGATAAGTAATAACGAAATGGACAATGATAAAATGTGTCTACGGCAGAATAGGATATTTTTTTTACCGAATCAAATTGAAACGTTTTCCATTTATTTTCATAATTTAAATAAGAAAAATTTTGGTAAGAAGATTTTAATAAATCATAAAAGGAATCTTTTATTCCATATTTATGAAATGAATCCATTTTGGATGCTAACATTAATTGATTATAAAGATGAGAATGATTCCATTTTTCAATCTTTTCTTTTTTCGTAGGAATGTCTTTTAAAATACTAGATATTTGATTTATGATATTTCCCTCTTTTTTTGGAATAGAGAGAAAAATTTTTGAATATGTTTTTAATTTTGTTTGATAGCATAGTTTTTCTAATTCATTTTGTTCTGTCGTTGTTTCAAAATTTAAGATGGATAATTCATAGTCTTTTAGATATTGTTCTTCTTTTTTTATAGTAGGAAAGTTTCCTTCTTTTACTCCCATGACAAAGAGAATAGAATCTTCTTCTATTTCTTCTTCTAAAAAGGAAATTTCTTTGATGCTATTTTCATCTGTGATGATTTTTTTCTTTCCTTTTTTTAGTTCTTCTATTATCCAGTTTTTTTTCTTTTTCTTATCTTTTATAAAGGCGTAACGATTACAGATTTGAATTAAATGTTCAATAATTTCTAATTCTTCTAAACTATGATACGTTTTTTTTAATTCTGCTATTGTTTCTTCGATTCTTTTCTTAGATTTTAAAAAAGTATGGATAATAAGATTGGATAAAACATTTTCCTGTTCTTTTAATTCGAATGACAGATGAAAAATATTACTATATTCTTTCAAAAGAGCACGATATTCTTCATTTAAATTGGTTATATAAATTTTTCTTGTAGGAATTCCTTTTTTTATGAAATCACATATTTTGTAAATTACTCCAATTACTTCTTGTAATGGATCTTCATATTCTGTCAATTCTATTTGTTGATTTTGTTTGGAATCTTCATTTATGATTTCGACTTTGGTTATTTTTTTTAACTCTTCTATGACTTGATGAAAAAACAAATCTTGTTTGGCTATATGATAGAACACAATTTTTGTTGTTTTTATTTGTTCTTTCCATAGCTGATTTTCAAATAATAAATTCTGTCTTTTTAAGTCTTGATATAATTTTTTTAAAAATTCTATTTTTTCATTTTCTTCTTCGATTTCTTTTATTAAATACAGATTGTTTAAGTAGATTTCGGCAATTTCAGAAGTTACTTGATAGTTCTCAGCAATATAATAAATTGTTTTTTCGTCATAATCAAAATAGAATTTTTTTAAGAATTCTTGATATCCCAGTACTTTACATTTCAGCAAAGTATTTTCTTTACACATTTCTTTGATCATTCTTTTTTTGTTTTCATCTGATACAATTTTTATATACTTCATGAAAGCCTCCATGAATATTGTATATCAAATTCTTTTTTTACACTAGACTTTTTAATTTTTGACTTTTGTCATAAACTTTAATACTATTTTGTACTTTTTTAAGATAAAATTCTTTGTCTTTATTAGGAATCGTTCTATCTTTTAATATTAAAAATAATGGTCTTAGTAATTCTATTATTTCTTTTGTGAAACGACCTAGATCAGTTGATTCAATGCGATATAATATTTTGAATAAAACATTATAGTTTGTAAAAAAACGATTGCTACTATTGGAAACAAAAATATGAGATAAATCTAAGTTTTTTTCTGTTAACCATAATTCTATTTTTTCTAAAAATAAATCAATTTTTTTAATGGAATTTAGATAACGATTTCTTAACTCTTCAATTTTATTTTCTTGCGTTATAATATAGCTATTTTTCTTTGCTTCAAAATCATTTAGCCATTTATCTACATTTAATTTGTTTAAAAATAATTTTGAATTATCTCGTTCTTTGGAATATTCTGCATAAGCTAAATTGGTTATAAACATTTCATTTCGCATCCATTTATCATTTTTGGGGAATATTTTTTCTTCATATTTTTTTGCTACTTTTTTGATAGCATTTATAATTTTTTTATCATATGCAACATTCCATCTATAAAAATCATTCTTTAAATGATTTAAGTTGCTATTTAATCTTACAAAGTGATCTCTTGGATCAAAATGTGGATTGTCACTTTCTTTAATATATAACACTGGTATTTTTTGAGATTTTATTTTGTTAATAAGTGTTTCATCTGATTTTTTTAATTCGTCTATTGTGAGTCCATTTTTGTCTGATAATACATTTAAACCTTGTAACGCAAATAGATTTTTATTGGATTTACATTCTATACCATTCATATCTTGATAGGTAGATCCAAAATAGGAGATGTAAGAAAGCAACCTTTGTTGGCCGTCGACTACCTCGGAAATTAGTTCATTGTTAATTACTCTTTCATAAATAATAATATATGGAATGTCAATGTTTAACATAGAGCTTTCAAGTAGTCTAGAAGAAGCCACAATGTTCGTCACTTCATATCTTTGATAACTTGGACGAACAATACTTTTTTTACTTTTAAATTCATCTAATAAATAGCTAATTTGTCGAGGTTGTAAGAACGATTTATATTTTGGCTCTAATATAGTCATTTCAGCTTCATTTTTTCTTTCTTTTGCTTCTTCTTCAGCAAAATATTTTTTTATATTTAATCCATATTTTTTTTCTAAATAACGAGCAGCAACACGATATCGTTCAATGGCATAAATGGTGTAATGAGCTTGTTTGGTTACAAAGGAATCTTTGTGTTCTATTAAATACTTTAAAAAATCATATTCGTCAAAACCTTTCTCTTCTAATATTTTTTCTTTTATGACAATAGAAATTGTCCAATAAAGAGTTTGAATGAAATAACAGTTTTGAAATTCTGGATATTGTTCAAAATATTTACTATTTACAATTGTTTCAATATAATTAATTGTATTTTCAAATAAAGAAATAATATTTTCTGTCGTATCTTTTTTTAAACTTTCTAAATAGTATTGATCATTTCTAACAAATTTACTTCTACATTTACAGTAAGATATAATTGGTGAATAGGTAGAAGCAATTAAAAGTCTAATGTCAACCATAATACTTTGTATTTTATTTTGTTTCTTTCCTAAATATATTTTTCTATATTTCTCAATAATTCCTTCTTCTTGTACTAATTTTTGTTTGAAATATTTTGAAATTTCTTCTTCTTCATATTTGGCATTTTCAATTTCTTCTGTTTTTAAATTAATTCCTGTATTGTATCGAATATATAATTGTTTTGCTACTTCTATTATTTCTTCTTCTTTTATTTCACGATTTAGATCAATTTTATAAGTAATGACACGATTGTGAATATGATGTTCGAAATAATATCTTTCTTGTTCTGAAAATTTATTATATTTCATTCCTGCAATTTTTTTTAATTTTGCAAGTCCATGATAGGTTAATTTTAATTCATTATTTAAAAATTTTACTAAAGCGTTTAATCGATTTAGTCCATCACAGACAATATACTGATTATTATATTGTAATAATACAATGGAATTTGTTTCACATCCTAATAAAATACTTTCAATAAAATATGTTGCTGTATTTATGTGCCAAGTATAGTCTTTATTAAACGGCCTATTTGCCAAGTTAAAAATTTCAAAATCTTTTTTTAGATCAGCAATTACTTTTGTTTCTTCACTTTCTTTTTTTAAATGTAATAATAGTTCTTTTATATTAATTTCTTTTTCCATAATTTACCACCTAAAAAAATTATAGAAATAGAATCAACTAACGTCTATCCAATTTTTTTGACAACATTCTCTATATTTTAAAAAAATGTCAATATAACTGACATTTTTATTTTAGAATGAAACAATCTAAGATTCGATTTATACATATTTTTAAATTTTCTATTTTTTCTATGCTATTTTCTTCATTAGCAATATATCGGCTTAAACTATAGATGATATTTTTACCATTTGTTTCTTCTATCCCTAATAATAAATTAGCATCTATCTCTAAAATTTTACAAATATTGATAATAATAGAAGCATTTAATTCTTGTTTACCATTTTCATAATTTGATATTATGGAACGAGATACATGTAACTTTTCTGCAAGTTTTTCTTGAGTCAACCCTTTATTTTTTCTCCAATATTTTAGATTTTTTTCTACTGCATTCAAAAATTTACCACCTTTTTGATAGGTATTTTATCATAATTGGTAATATTTGGTAATTATTTTTTATAATTTTGATAATAATCTTGTTCTGTTAAACTTATTGAAACATTTTCTAAATCTTCTAAATCATTGTTGTCCTCGTTTAAAATCTCTTCTATATAAAAAATAATTTCGTTTATGGATTGACATCCTTCAAATGGAATTTGATATTTTTTTAATACTTCTATTTGGTAATTAAAAAGATACAATTTATTGTTTATTTTTACAAGTTGATTCTTTTTTATTGTTTCGTTTATTAACGCATCATATTTCATGAAGTCTCTTCTCCCTCAAAAACTTGATTCATAAGATTGGCAATCTCTTTTTTTCTTTTTTTGGTCTTTTTTTGATCTACCTCAATTTTTATCATATCATTTTCTTTTGCATCAGGAATTAACCATTTTGGAACTTCGATTGTTTTGCCAATTTCAGTTTCTAAAATCAAATATTCTCCTTCTATTCTATCAACAATTATTTTCATTATTTTCTCCTATTCTATTATAAAGTTACTCTTTTAGCATCTAAAGATCTGATCTTGAATGTTATTTCAATGGAAAATTCGAATTTATTTTTTCTTGTCTATTAAGTTTACTTATTCTTTTTCGACATTCAACGAAATATTTTTGCCATTAGTGGTAAGCATGATTGTTCCATTTTGATCTGTTTGTAATATTTTTGCTCCTATTTCTTTTAGTCTGTTTAATATTAGTTCATTTGGATGATTATAACGATTATTCTTTCCAACAGAAATAATCGCATAGGAAGGATTTACTTTTTTTATAAATTCTTCACTTGTAGAAGTAGCACTTCCATGATGTCCTATTTTTATTACATCAGCTTTTATATCTTGCTTTAACTGTTTTTCACTTTCTTCCTCTGCATCGCCCATAAATAAAAATGTATGATCTTTATATGTTATTTTTATTACTGCTGAATAATTGTTTAATTTTTGATAAGTTGTTTTAGTAGGTGCAATTATTTCTACTTCAAAATTTTCTTGTGTTATTATTTTTACTCCAGAATACGCATTTTTGATTTTTAAGTTTTGATTTTGAATTGTCATTAATAAGTTTTCATAAGTATTACTTGTGGATATTACTTTTGGCATATAAATCGATTTGATTTCAAACGTTTCTATTATTTCTTTTAAGCCTCCGATGTGGTCTGTATGAGGATGTGTTGCAATTACATAATCAATTTTACGATAGCCTAAATTTTCTATGTAGTGAATAATTTTGGAAGATTGATTGCTTTCTCCTGCATCAATTAGCATCGTTTCTTGATTAGGTAGTTCAAGAAAAATAGAATCACCTTGACCCACATCGAGATAATGTATGTGCATTTTATTTTCATTTGACACATTTTTTGAATTTTCACTAATATTTTCTTCAAAGTCTTCTTTTTTTTCTAAAGCAAAAGATTTATCGATGATTTGATTCAAATTATTTTTTAAATCTTTATGATTAAAATTTTCAGAACAAAGAAAAATCATACCAATTAATGAAGTAATTGACATTAAAAATAACATGAAATATCGAGTAACTCTACAATTCCAGTTCTTCTTTTTTCTTTTGAAAGGTTTTTCTTGCATTTAAAACACCTTACTTTAAATTTAGTATATCATCTTCTATTTAATTTAAATTTATTTAGACGCTATTTGTATCATTTTATTTACTATTTTTGACATAATAATTATTTTAAAAGTAAACTACACTTACTGTATTTTACTTTTTATGCTTTTACATTTTTTAAACCTAACGTAGAAATAAATTCCCGAATTTCTGATTTTCTTTTCATAGGATCAACTTGTTAATCATCAATTAATCTTTCTACTTCCTCTTTTGTATTTTCAAAAGAAAATAATATTTCAATCTCTTTCAGTTTTTATCACTTATTATTATTTTTATATAAAATAATTTTTTTCTATTTATAATCCTATCTATAGTATTTATAAAAAAGAAAGAAATCTTCTTCTAAATTATTGCATTTATCAATAATATTTGTTAAGATATTTTTGTTATGGCGGAATTGGTGAAGTGGTTAACACGCCGGATTGTGGCTCCGGTATGCATGGGTTCGATCCCCATATTTCGCCCCATTTTAGATTTAAACGTATCAAACCGTTTAAATATATATTGTTTTTAAAATGTCCCCGTCAAGGTATTTATAAAAACAATCTGAGGAAAGGAATACTTGGTATTCTTTTTTCTTGGTGCAAATATACATCACAAGTCATTGATACTTTGCTATGTCCCATACTTCTTGATACATAATCGATTGGTACTCCTTTATGTATCAAACGGGTAGCATAACTATGTCGAAATTCATGTTGTGTTATTTCTTGCATATGAGCTTTCTCACAAGCTATTTTTTTATGCCTATCAATCGTTGATGTTGATAGTGGTTTTTGACCACCAAACACGAAATAATCACTTTTAAAAGTACCATATTTTTTCAAATAAAACTTTTTTAATTTTTTTATCCGATATTGCATTAACCAAGATACTTTAATTGTTCTCATACTTGATTGATTTTTCGTTGTATCAATTTCTCTTTTTCCTCGTCTTTGTATGCTATGTTCTATCGATACATTTTTTCTTTTTATATCATCAAATTTAAGGGCCATGGCTTCGCTTGGTCTTGTACCACAGAAAAAAATAAAATTAAAATATTGTTTTTCAATATAATCTTTCAAATGAAAACGAAATTTTCTAAATTGAAATATATTGTATACATGATGTTCTTTTTTCTCAATTTTTTTAACAAAATTATCTACGCTTAACACGATATTTTCTGTCGTGTAGTCGTATATCATACAGAATTGTATAAATGAGCTAAAAGCGTAATAAAGACTACTATTAAAACCATTACTAAAATTTTTATTTAAGATATTATTTTGCCAATTAATAATATCTTTTTTTTCTAATAATCTAATATCTTCTACATCTTTAAAATACGGTAAAACATGAAGTTTTAAATTTCGAATATGTGTTTCGTATCCCTGTTTTTTATGACGCTTTGAAGCGTATACTTCATATTCCTCAAAAGCACTTACAAAAGAGCTTATTTGAGTAGACAAATTTTAAATTCACCTCGTTTCTATTTTTGTTCTGAATTAATAGATTTAATATCATTTGCGTTCATTAAAGACCCGAGTTTTTTAAGCTCATTTACCATAGTTAACATTGTTGGTAAATTCTTCATTGCTTCTTTTTGTTCAAGAGCTTGATTTAATAGAACAATATAAGCACTTGTAACATTAATTCCTAAGGATTCTGCATAATCTTTTACCTTTGTTACAACACTTATGGGTAAATTCATATTAACTCTCACTAGTTCAGAAATATTATTTTTTCCCATATCAATCAAACTCCTTTCTTTATATCTTTTTTACTTTTCTTTTTTATTTTTCTTTAGAATTATTTATTTTTTCATACTATTTGTTAAGAAAAGAAATCTTGATACGGTACAATGATTGTATCAACATAATAACAACATGTTAATAATATTTTTGAAATTTATCGAATTAATATAAGTGGCATAGCATTTTTTTCTATAATTTTATGTAATTTTTTTTGCTTAAGAGAGATCTAAATAATAGATATTTTTCACAATAATCATATTAAATCATTGTCAGATAACATCAAAAGGATGATTTTTATCCTTTTGATAAAAGCACCATTATCTTTTGCCATTAAAAAATATCAATAAACTTTCGCGGCATATCCTCACTAACGTTCGTTATTCCACGTTTCTATTGACATTTTTAAATGTCGAATTCTATTTCACAAAACAACTCATCTTCGAAAAAGTCATACAGTGTCATATCTAAGCCTTGGCAAATTCTAATGATTGTTAATAACTTTGGATTTTTAGAGCGCTCGGATACAAGATTTTGTAAAGAACTTTGAGTAATACAACATAAATATGCTAGTTTGTTTATTGAAACATTTTCTTGCTTACAAAGTAATAAAATCTTTTGAGAGATTGCATTTAGGATTGTCATAGTTGATTTATAGCAAAAAGTTGTATAGTATGCCACTAAAATTTACAAATTAAAATGAGAAGATTATTTTAACGGTGGTTATATGAGAAGACAATATAAATTAAACGTAGATATAAAAGCGAATATTTGTCAAAATATGAAAATAGCAAGAAAGTTAAAAGGATATAGCGTTGATAAAGCTGCTGAGCTTTTAGATATCACGAACGAACACTTGAAACGAATTGAAGCTCCAAATGTTCCTAATTATATTTCTTTTGAATTAGTATATATTGTTATGAATGTGTATGAGCAAGACGCAAATTTTTTCTTTCATAATCCAAAAGAAAATATAAAACTTTTATGATAAAAGTTTTATAATTTTTTGACTATCTTTTTGTAAGTTCTTAAATGCCGTTATAGCCTATATTTATAAGTACTTACGGCATTTTTCTTGTTGGAAGATATTCACATATATTTTTATAATTTCTTATATTTTTGTTTTCAAAAGTAGTAAATTAGTAGTAAAATTTAGAAATTTTTAATGTATTAATTTAGAATATTAAAAAAAATACTACGCAACGTCATAGTATCAAAGTATAGTCTTATAGGCGAGACTAGTGGTGTTAGCCACCGAAGTCTTCGTCATAATAAGAATAGTATTACCCTTATTATGTAGCATGTAGCAAATTTTTTGTGATTCTTATTTTATGCATTTAATTTTTAAATTTATCTTTTAGGCCATCTTCCATATTAATATTTGTAGGAATAACTACATCAGCTCCAATTTTATGAGTAATTAAGTTCGCTATTATTCTCATTGCTCTCGAACCATCAAACCAAGTTGGATTATCACTCCTATCTCTTATGGCATCCAATGAATTAACCATCATATCACGGTCATATATATCTATTTCTTCTGTTTTAATCATATATTTTTGCCTATCACTTGCATATAAAGTATTGTCATCCATTTTATATAAAGCATTATTAAACCAATATAAATGGTCTCCTCCAGAGAGAACTATAGCAGTAGCCTTATATTCTAAATCTCCTATTAGAGAATCAACATATTCTGTAACCTCATCAAAAGTAACTTTTGGAATATCTTCTTTTAATTCTGGATATTTACTTGTTACATCTACAACTCCAAAGTTATAAAATTTATGTCCAAATATTTCTTTATTTTTAACAAATATTAATTCAATGGAACCTCCCCCACCAATGAAGATACATAATGGTCCATCATAATTAATATTTTGATAGCATCCCTTTGCCGTAAGAATTGCTTCATCCTCTTGTGATACTACTTCTATTGTTAAATTAAATTTATCTTTTAAAAGACCATTAATTTGTTCTAACTCTGTATCACTTATATTTCTAAATATACTACATCCATATATATGAACATTGTCTGTATACTCTAAAGCCTTACTTATTTCCTTACATAACTTTTTTAAATCATCATCACTTACTGAACCATTATTTTTATAATTTTTTTTAAATTCAATAGTTGCTGTTTTATCATATATAACTTTGTTATTTTCATAAATATGAGTCTTTGTATTATTACTACCTATTTCTATAAATCCATATTTTTCATTCATATTATTCACTCCCAATTTTAATTATTATAACACATATTTTCTTAATATTTATTAAATTGTGTTTAAATTCACATGATTTTTAAATATTGAAATGAATTTATCAAGTAGTAAATTAGTAGTAAAAAACCTTAAAATTTTGTATGTTTGCCTCAAAATAAAGCATTTGTAATAAAAATCAATACTTTTTTATATTAAAAATATTGCATTTTTGTGAGTATTTTTTTATAAGTTC
Organism: uncultured Erysipelotrichaceae bacterium; assembly: GCA_948439995.1. Classification (GTDB taxonomy): domain Bacteria; phylum Bacillota_I; class Bacilli_A; order RF39; family UBA660; genus MGBC162267. Next base: position 18,099 of record CAOJNP010000003.1, read on the forward strand.
TTAAATGTCGTTATAACCATTATTTATGGGCGTTTACGACATTTTTGTTTTTGAAGGATATTCTTATAAATTGTTATAACTCATTATATTTTCACTTTCAAAAGTAGTAAATTAGTAGTAAAAATTTAGAAATCTTTTAAAGTATTAATTTTAAATATTAAAAAAATACTATGGCATTGCACAGTATAAGAATATCTATTTATAAAAGCGAGACTTAATGGCGTAGCCATTTAAGTCTTCGCCATAATAAGGTATAGTATTACCCTTATTATGTAGCATGAAGCATGTAGCAAAATATTCGGTTTTTCATTTTTGATATTTGAAATTACAAATATCAGATTAAAATTTTTCTGAAATTAACTATTTTCTTGAAATTGACTGTTTAATAATTGGTTCGTAAATATTTGAATTGTTATTAATGCTTTCATCTACATTTATTTCATAATCTTTTACTATACAATGAGCATTTTCATTGTCAAAAAATTCTCTTATATTTACACCACCCAAAGATTCCATTGTTCTCCATGAAGCAGGATTATCTTTATCTGCATCCATTAAGACTGTCTTTATTCCATACTCTTGACAAACTTTTAATCCTAGATATAAGTTTATTTTATTATAACCCTTTCCTCTTTCTGTAGGACGAATGCTATAACCAATATGTCCCCCAAATTTTTTTAAATTTTCATTTAAAGCTAATCGAATGTTTATCATACCAACAATTCGACTATCACTTTCTCTTATTAAGAAATATGTTTTTGCTGGAACTTTTTCTTCATTAGGTATTCTTGTATAATCTTCTTCCAATTTTTTTAGCCAACCTTCATAGTCATCTAAATACCTATGAAGTCCCCCAACACCATTAATCTCAGAATTATATTCATAAAATTCATTTATATATGATAATGCGTCTTCTTTTCTACTTATATTTGGCTCTTCAAAATAAAACTTTTCCATAATAAATCTTCTCCTTAAAATGGTTCTAATTGAATTATACACTAATTAAAATTGTTTATAAAGTAGTAAATTGGTAGTAAAATAAATTTAAATTTTATTATAAACACCTTAAAATAAGGCTTATAAGAGAAAAACTAAACTTTTATTTAAAAAGTTTAATTTTTGATTAAAAATCCTTATTTTAAGGCACAAATACAAGAATTTGAGCTTTTTTATTGCTGAAATTTAGAAAGGAGACGAGATTTATTAATTATTTCTTTGAAAAGTTGTGAGTTGCATCAATATGTTGAAATTCATGTTGTGTTATTTCTTACATATGAGCTTTCTCACAAGCTATTTTTTTATGCCTATCTATCGTTGATGTAGATAGTGGTTTTTGACCACCAAACATGAAATAATCACTTTTATAAACATTATCTTTTTTTAATATTAATGCAATATAAATGATCTCTAATGAAAAGTATTCAAGACTTTAAAATTTCTTTCAATAATGCCTAAATTTGTGTAAAAGGTATAACTTCAATTCATTATCGCAAAATAATTTTGAGGGATTTAAAATGAGAACTAATTTAAAAAAATACCAAGATAAAAGAAACTTTAATAAAACGAAAGAACCAATTGGGAAAATAGAAAAAGAAGGAAAAAAATTACGTTTTGTGATTCAACATCATTTGGCAAGACGGGATCATTATGATTTTCGTTTAGAATGGAATGGTACTTTAAAAAGTTGGGCTGTTCCAAAAGGGCCTTCATTTAATAATCAAGATAAACGATTGTCTGTTCATGTAGAAGATCATCCACTGTCTTATCGCAATTTTGAAGGAATTATTCCAAAAGGTGAATATGGCGGTGGAACGGTAATGATTTTTGATGAAGGCTTTTGGGAACCTTTAGAAGATCCCAAAAAAGGGTTTCAAAATGGTTCTCTAAAATTTGCGTTAAAAGGGAAAAGGCTAAAAGGAAAGTGGTCATTGGTTTATTTCAAAGAAAATAATTGGCTTTTAATCAAAGAAAAAGATGAATATGAAGGAAAAATTGATCTTTCGAAATGGAATACAAGTATTAAAACCGATCGAACGATGGAGGAAATTATGAAAGGTTTTAAGAAGAAAAAAACGTCAAAAATAGAATGCATCGTAGAAAACATAGAAATTACACATCCAGAAAAAATAATTTATAAATGTCCTAAAGTAACAAAATTAGATATTGCACTGTATTATCAAAAAGTATCAAAAAGGATGATGCCATATCTTGAAAATCGAATTGTTAGTACGATTCGTGCCCCAGAAGGAATTGAATCAGAACAATTCTTTAAAAAACATTTTGATAATTCTAATTCTGGCATTGGTAAAAAAATTGTTCCAACGGAAAAAGGTCATGCAGATGATTATTATTATTTTAAAAATACAGAAGGTTTAATTTCAGAAGTTCAACAAAATAGTTTTGAATTTCATATTTGGGGCAGTCAAGTAAATCGAATTAATCATCCAAATATGTTAGTATTTGATTTAGATCCAGATGAAAAAATGAGTTTACGAAAAATTCGTCAAGGAGTATCCGATTTAAAAAGTATTTTAGATGATTTATCATTAACTTCTTTTTTAAAGACAAGTGGAGGAAAAGGTTATCATGTTGTTGTTCCTATTACTTCTTTAAAAAATTGGAATAGCTTTAAAACATTCTCTCAAAATATTGCAAAACTTATGGAAACAAAATGGCCTGCCAAATATACTAGTAATGTCAGAAAAGATCAGCGAAAAAATAAAATTTTTATTGATTGGATTCGAAATGCAAAAAGTGCTACTAGTGTTGCACCTTATTCTCTTCGTTTACGTAAAGGTGCTCCAGTTTCTATGCCCATTTCGTGGAAGGAACTTAATAAAATTAAACCAAATGAAATCAAAATGAAAGATGCTTTACGAAGACTAAAAAGAAAAGATCCTTGGGAACATTTTTTTGATATTATACAATAAAAAACAGAGATCATTTCTCTGTTATTTTATTATATAAGTATTTAAATCATTTCCTCGATATTCTGGATTTGACAATTTGCTAGTTGATAAAAAACCACTATCTGCATTGATTACATCTGGTATTCGATTTACAACATCAGCACATGTTAGTTCAGCTGTTTTTGGTTTATCTATCACAATTGTTGTATCAGGTTCTCCAAAAATTGTCCATTCATTTCGATCACATTCGTGTTCTGTATATATTTTTCCAATACATTCTGCCTCGATTAATATATCTTCTTCTGTTGCTGCTGTTACAACTGCACTCATACCACGAACATATCCTTTTTCTACAATCATATCAAGAGTTTCTGAATATAGATTTTCTTCCGCAACGATTGGAATACACTTTTGATTGATATTTTTAATCTTTAAATTCAATTTATCCGCAAGCCATCCGACTACATTCCACATATAACTAGCCATAAATTCACGATTTTGAATTAATTTTTGTCTTTCTTCATCTGTAATGTTATCAACACTCGCTATTTCATTTTCAAAACGTTCTTTCGTAAATCCTGCTCCATGTGCATCTGCTAGAGCAATTCCATAATCCTCTACATTATAACTAGAACTTCCTTTAATTTTTGTTATTTGATGGGTAGATCCAGCTAACGTGGTAATTAAATTTCCCCAAAAAACATCTTGATATCCACATCCTACAATCGTACAATTGGTAGCTTTTGCTAAGCGATTGATTTCTTCAAATAGGGTTGGATTAGAATTTTCTGCAAAAAAAGCTTCTTCACAAGTAGTAATGGTATTAATTCCATTTTTAGCACAAATTCTTAAAATATCTCCAATGTCATTTAAAACACTCATTGTAGTTAAAATAGCAATATCTGGTTTGGTCTTATTTAATAACTGATCTAATTCACTACTTTCTGATATTGTAATCCCTAAATTTTCTGATTCAAATAAACAACCAATATCTTTTCCTATTAAATCTGGATTACAATCCACCGCTCCCACAATTTCGCAATTTTTTTCTGTGGCATATTTTAAAATTAACTTACTCATCTTCCCACAGCCAATTTGAAAAATTTTTATTTTTCGTTCCATTTTTTTTCCTCTTTCTATTCCATTTCATTTAAATTAACATTTTCTTCTTCTATTATATCTGAAAACTCTATTTTAAATCGTTCAATTTCTTTTTTCTTTACATCTTCGTAGACATTTCTAGCACTACAAATTGCTTTATAAATATGTTTCAATTTTACTTCATTGGCATTTTCATAAAGTGCAAATGTAAATGCATTGGATAATATTGTCAAACATATATCAGGATAGCGACTTGCCACTTCGTAAATTCTTTTGTATTCATCCGTCATCTCAACAATAAAAGCCATAATTTTTTCTTTTATAAAATCAGTATAATTTAATTTTACTCCAATTTGTTTTTCTAGTTTTGGATATGTTCCCATTAAAATTTTTACGGTATTTTCTTTATTTGATTCTGCTACATCAATTTTTTGGAATCTTCTTAAAAAAGCACGATCTCGTAAAATATATGTTTCATATTCTTCTGTTGTTGTTGCTCCAATCATTTTGATTGTACCTCGATCTAGTCCTGCTTTAAACATATTTGCAAAATCAATTCCACTATTTTCAGTTGTATTTTTATTGACTAATACATGTGTTTCATCAATAAAGAGAATCGTTTTTTCTGTAGTAGCTAATTCCTTGACCAATAAGTCGATTCGATTTTCTATTTGACCCCCATTATTAGTTGTTCCAAGTAAACTGGTAATGTTAATTTTGATAATTTTCCACTCACATAAGACATTTGGAACCATTTTTCTTTGAATTCGATAAGCTAGACCTTCTACAATTGCTGTTTTACCAATACCAGGTTTTCCTACCAATAAAGCACTCTTTTCTGGTGTTAGCAGAGTTAAAATACATTTTTTAATTTCATCATCTCTTGCAATAGCTGGATCTGTAATATAAGTTTTATTTGTTAGATTTTCTCCATATCGTTCTAACATACTAATTTTTTCTTCCATACTTTTTACCCTCTATTTTATTTTAACACAAAATGTCTGGAATACACATTAGTTTTTCCAAGAAAAAAAGGATTATTAATCCTCGTAGTGATGTGTTGGATATAACATTTCTTTACAATAAGAACTTAATGAGTCATATCCATATTGATTTAATTGTCTTCTACAACTATTTCTACCATATCTATCTTCTCGTGCAACATTATAATAATCACTATTATTTCTTTTTAATTGTTCTATGTTTTTGCTACTGGTTTTGATCATAATCTTTGGTTCCATATTATAATTATGCATACGATGATTTTTTAAGTCATGGACTATATCACTCATGATGTTATGATTCCAAAAATGATTTCTCCAATTCCAACTAATATACACTCTGTTTTCTGTACCATATGAAATATCTGCATTGAAATCTGTAATATATTCGTTATAATAGTATATTATTTTTAATTCATTTTCCAATGTTTCATCCTTTTCATATTCAAAATTACCCATTAAAATCATATCTTGATCAAATGGTATTATTTCTTCAGCTTGTTTTGTTTGATAGTTTTCAGAATATTCATCAATAAATTCTGTATTCATTACTTCTATTGAAGCATAGCTAAAAGTAATTCCAAGTAAAACAAATGAGATCAAAAAACTAATTAATAAAAATTTTAAATTATTTTTTCGATTTGTAATCCAATTAAATAATAAAATAAATGCTAAAATACCTAATATTAATAAAATAAAAATGGATAAATAAATTCCAAAATAAGTAACGCCACGAACTAGAAAATAAATGCTTACACCACAAGCTATACCCATTCCTAGAATATAACATCCGATTCCTAATAGAATCCAAATCGCAATAAATTTAAGAAACCATACACAAACATTGGTAAGTAAGTCTAACAATCCAGATTTTTTGTTTTCAATTACTACCGTTTCATTTTTTTCTTCTTTTTGTACTTTTGTTTTATTTCTTTGAGGTTCTTCTCTTATTTTTTTTACTTTTTTTATTTCTTCATTTGATAAATATCTTTTTTCCAATATTTTTACAAATAAAACAATTGCAAAAATGAAATAAGCGATTTCCATAATAAATTTCCATGCCTCATATAAAACTCTACCAACTCCATTATGAAACACTAAAAATACTTCTCTTCCAATTTCTTCTAATAAGTGAAAAGGTAATTTACATAAGCTAATTCCTATTAAAATTATACAAATTTCAACAATTAGTCTTAGTATTTCTCTACTATCTTTAGTTGATAAATATTGAATAATTCGATCCATACCATGATTTATTTTTTCTACAGCTGTATTAATCCAATTTTTATCAGTTTTCTTTTTTTCTACATTAATTTTATATGCTTTTAATAACTCATTTGCTAATTCATCGACATCTCCGAAATCTTTTATAGCTTCTTCTTCTGTGGCATCATTTTTGATCTTTTCATCAATATATCCAGAATATTCTATCACAATATCATTTATTTCGTTTTCTTCTAAAATATCTAGTTTTTCTCTTAATTTTTTTATAAAATCTTCTTTTTTCATTTTTTTACACTCCCTTTTACAAAATCATTTACACTACTAGCAAAAACAGTCCATTCATTAAGTAATACCTCACTTTGCTTCATTCCCAAGGCTGTGATGTGATAATATTTGCGAACGGGACCTTCTTTGGATTCTTCTAAATATGTTTCAAAATATCCTTCATTACTTAACCTTTTTAATATTGGATAAATAGTTCCTTCATTTACATCTACTATTTTACTTACTGCTTCTACCAGTTCATATCCGTATCTATCTTTTTCTTTTACGATTAATAATACTAAAAGCTCTAATACACCTTTTTTGAACTGCGTATTCATATTTTTTTCCTTTCTTGAAGTTATCATATCTCTAGTACTATGTATTGTCAAGTACTAAATAATATTTACTTAGAAAAAAAATATTCTTGTTACTTGATTATTTGTTACTTTTTTTAAAACGTTTCCTATATTTTCAAGAACTTATTTCAAGAAAAAGATGAATTATAGCATATTAAAAAAACATTGAAACGAAAAAAGATAACTAGATAGTTACCTTTTTTTCATTCTTATCATTTCTTTTTGAAGTATCGGGTATGTTTATTGCAAAAAAATTATATAAATATAGATCGAGTTTGTGTAGAGTTTATATTTTGATAAGAATGAGTCCAGAATTTTTTCTGGCACGTTATACTATAAAAGAAACCCCTTATTTACACAAGGGGATTTTTTTGTCTTTTTTTGTCGATTTTTTATTCGGTTCTTAATGCTTCTACTGGATCTTTTTTACTAGCAAGTTTTGCTGGAATCCATCCACCAATCAGTGTTAATATTACACTTATAGTAATTAATATTAAGGCATGAACAGGATTTAATATGGCTACATTGTCTAATGTTGTTAATTCTTTTAATAGAGAATTGACTGGGAATAGTAATAACCATGCCACTAAAATTCCTATTAGTCCAGAACTTACTCCAATGATAAATGTTTCAGAATTAAACACTCTTGCAATATCTTTTTTTCTTGCTCCAAGGCTTCTTAAAATTCCAATTTCTTTTGTTCTTTCTAATACTGAAATGTACATAATAATTCCTATCATGATTGAGGAAACAATTAAAGAAATACTACTAAAAGCAATTAATACGATTGTAATAGCATCCATAATATTGCTAGATAAAGAGCTCATTAGGTCTGCTTGATCAATGTAGGCAATTTTTTCTTCTTCTTTTTTACCTTCATTGTATTGATCTAAATAAGTTAATATGTTAGTTTTACTGTCAAAATCTCTTGGATATACTTGAATTACATATGGAATTGATTTATCTCCTAAATAAGCTAGCATATTTTCTTTTTGTTCTTTTCCTTCTTTTGTATTTAAATCAAAATTTTCTCCAGAAATTACACTATAACTTGCTTTTTTTTGAGCTTCTACTACTTTGGAAGTCGAATTTTTTTCCATGATGTGATTTAGTAAATCATTATTATAATAAATACCTGGATTAGATGCCATACTTGGATAATCTTTTTTTAATCTTATGATTCCAACTACTTTTAATGTTGTATTATTTTTATTTTCGTATACTTTTTCTAAATCATTATTTGGTATAAAATAATTTCCTGTTTTTTGATAATAATCATCATTGTAAACTAATTTTATACTGCTATTTAAAATGTCTTCAAAGGAAATATTATCATCTGTTGTAAATCCCAATGCCTCTAATAAATCTTTGGACATTCTATTTTTACTATCAATTTCAATCACAATTTCTTCTTTTGCTTCTGGCTCTTTTCCTGCTAAAATGTCAAAACGTTCTTTGATTACACTTGGTGTATTTTCGCTAAGTGTATGAGGAAACATATAGAAATTTAATTCTCTTGTATTGATTTGTTTTACTTTGCCGTCTACTTTTTGAAGTAAATTAAGCCCTGTTCCATATACATAATTGATTCCAGATACATCATCTGAAGATATTTTTTCAATATAATCAACATAATCATTGGTAATTTGATTGATATGAGTATATTGTTCTACATCTGTCACACTTGGAATCACATATTTTTTATCAGAGTAAGTTTCTTCACTGCTAGTCATATCATTTTGCATTTTTTCCATTGTTTCTTCATCTAAGTTCATACTTTGTTTACTAATTACAATTGGAAGAGCACTGAGTGTATTTTTTTCAAACGAATCAATTTGTTTATCAAACCCATTGGATAAACTTAAAATTAAGGAAATCCCAATAATTCCAATTGAGGAAGCAAATGCGGTTAGAATAGTTCTTCCTTTTTTTGTTCTTATATTGTTTAAGGATAAATGAAGTGCTGTTTTAAAATTCATGGAAGTTTTTTTGATATTGTATTCTTGTTTATTTTGTTCTTTTTCTTTCACTGGATCGGAATCACTCATTAATTCTCCATCTTTCATTTCAATTACACGAGTTGCATATTCATGAGCAAGTTCTGGATTATGAGTAACCATAATTACTAATTTATCTTTGGCAATTTCTTTTATGAGCTCCATTATTTGAACACTTGTTTTAGAATCTAATGCTCCTGTTGGTTCATCAGCTAAGATAATATCTGGATCATTTGCTAAAGCTCTTGCAATGGCCACACGCTGCATTTGTCCACCAGAAAGTTGATTCGGTTTTTTATGAGCATGATCTTTTAAACCAACTTTATTTAATACTTCTAAAGCTTTTTTTCTTCTTTTTTTCGAATTTACTCCACTTAATGTCATTCCCATTTCAACATTGGATAAGATATCAATGTGACTGATTAGATTGTAACTTTGAAAAATAAATCCAATACAGTTATTTCGATAAGAATCCCAATCTTTATCTTTAAAAGATTTTGTGGAACGATTGTTAATGACTAAATCTCCTTCATCATAACGATCTAAACCTCCAATAATATTTAAAAGAGTTGTTTTTCCTGATCCACTTGGTCCTAAGATGGCTACAAATTCATTTTTACGAAATTGTAAGTTTACTCCTTTTAGTGCATGTTGTGTAAAAGTACCTGTCGTATAACTTTTTTTTATTGTTTTTAATTCTAACATTCTTTTTCTTCCTTTTCTAATGAGATAAATTTTTGAATCATTATCTCAACTGCTCGTATTAATATTTTTTGTTCTTCTTTTGTGAAGTTTTTCAAAAATTCTTTTTTTCTTTTTTTAATTATTTCCTCCAGTTCATTTGCTACATCTTGACCTTTTTTTGTTAAACAAATGTGGTATTTCCGTTGCTTGATGTTTTCTCGATCCCGATATATATAGTTTATTTTTTCAAGTTCACTAATATTCCTTGACATTAGTGCATTGTCTACTTGAATAATTCGACTTAATTCCGACATAGAACAACCATTTTTTTCTTTTTTTAGAATCATAATGATTCCAATATGAGTACTGGAAATATGAAAATTTTTTAAATCTTCATTGACATTTTTTTGGATCTTATTCTGAAACTGGCGAAGATATATTAAAAATTGTTCATAATTGATTTCTTTCATAAACGTAAATCCTCTTCACTTCTTGAACATTATAGTATTCTTAACTTGAGTTGTCAAATTGTTTTTGATCTACAAACATTTAAAATGGTAAAATCTACAATTTTTTGGAATAATCTGGTTGACATTTCACATAATTATAATATATAATCAGTTTGTACTGCTTGATTAGCTCAGTCGGTAGAGCAAACGGCTGTTAACCGTTGGGTCGTAGGTTCGAGTCCTACATCAAGCGCCATTTTGATAATTCGCAATCCTTTGGATTGCTTTTTTTTATTTTTGAAAGCCCTCACCTCTTCATTATACTTCCATATGTTATATAAGGTGACTCGATATGATGTTATTAATTAGCTCTTTTGTAGCAAGTCTGGATGGTTTTATTATTGGAATTGGTTTAAAAGGAAATCGAATTCAGTTAAAGTGGAAAGAGTTTATTATTTTATTTGTAGAAAATATATTTCTTTATTCTTTTCTTTTATTTTTGTACTCTTTTTTTCATTTTCAATTTATTACTCCATTTATCTCTACTTTATTGTATTTAGTATTGGCTTTTTTTTCATTTCGAAATAAAGAAGAAGACATTCCAATTATATCAAAAAATTTAAACGTTTTTTCTTGTTTTTTTCTAACTCTTACCCATTCTTTGGATGGTGTTTTGGTTTCTCTAGGTTTCGTTTATGAATATCCTTTGTTTGTTATTATTATTTTATTTAGTTTCATGGCTATTTTTTTAATTGGTCTCGGGTATTTTTTTGCTAAGTCTTTTCCTATGTCAAAAAAAAGCAACTATATTAGTGCTGTTTTATTTCTTTTCTTAGCAATATGGAATCAATTTTTTTAAATCATAAAACTTTTCATTGATAAAAATAAATTTAAATTTTTATTTTCTTTCATCTTTTATACTTTCTTTAATATCGTTTTCATATTCATTTAAAATTAACAATAACTCTTCTTCTGTCTTTGCCATACAGATTTTCGTTTTTATTTCTTTACTTTTTGGCATATTTTTTAAGTAGTATAAAAGATTAGAACGGATTTCTAAGAGAGCTGTTTTTTCATTCTTATCTTGTTTTAATAATTGATAATGATATTTCATCATTTTTATTTTTTCTAAATGGGTTACAGGTTTTGGAATAATTCCATTTTCTAAATACAGAACACATTCTCTGATAAGCCAAGGATTTCCTAATGCTCCTCTTCCAATCATAATGGCATCGCATCCTGTTTCTTCAAGCATTTTTTTGGCATCGTAACAACTTAAAATGTCTCCATTTCCGATGACAGGAATGTTCACGGATTCTTTGACCTGTTTTATAATGTTCCAATCGGCATGGCCTGTATAGCCTTGCGATCTTGTTCTTCCGTGAACTGCAATGGCACTTGCCCCTGCTTTTTCACAGATTTTTGCAATTTCTACGGCATTGATATGTTGCTCATCCCATCCACTTCTAATTTTTACAGTTACAGGAACCGATACTGCATTTTTTACAGCAGAAACAATTTCATAAATTTTTTCTGGATTTTTTAAAAGAGCACTTCCGGCTTGTGCTTTTAATGCCACTTTTGGAACAGGACAACCCATATTGATATCAATTATGTCTGGATGCATCGTTTTTTCAATTTCTTTTGCAGATAAAACAAATGATTCTTTATCACTTCCAAAAATTTGTTGGGCAATTGGTCTTTCTTCTTCACTCATTTTCAGTAAATCAAATGTTTTTTTGCTTCCATACATAATTGCTTTATCACTTACCATCTCAGCATAAATCAGCCCACAACCCATGCTTTTAATGATTTTTCGGTATGATGTATTTGAAAAACCTGCCATAGGTGCTAATACGACTTGATTTTTTATCAACAGTTTGCCAATTCGGAAACTCATTTTATCACTCCATCTTATTTTGAATTATTATCAATGATTAATGTTACATTTTCTTCGTTTTTTAATAAAAAAGCATTTGCTTCGTCTCGATCAATATGCATTTCAAAATATCCATTCTCACTTATTTTTATATGAGTATCTAGTAATGCAGTACGATTTTTTCTTACTAAAACTTTTACCACATCATCATCTTTTACATGGTACTTTTCTTGATCTTTTGAATTAATGTGGATATGCCTTTGGGCTAAAATACATACACTTTCTAAATAAATTTCTCCTTTTGGACCAACTAAGGTAATATTTTCTGAATTTTTGATGTCACCACTTTTTCGAACAGGAGGATTTAATCCTAATTGATGAGCATCACTATTACATATTTCTACTTGATTGTAATCACGAAATGGTCCAACGATTCTAACATTTTCTATGATTCCTTGTTCTGTTTTTAAAGTAACAACTTGGTTGGAAGCAAATTCTCCAATTTGATGAATTTCTTTTTTTATCGTTAAAGGTTCATTAAATAATAACTCATAAGTTTCTTTAGTTAAATGGACATGACGATTACTAATTCCAATTTTCACTTGATATTCCATTTACATTCACTCTTTTCTATCTCTAATGCTTTTTGTAAAATAAATCTTGCATTTCATTTTATTTATTGTATTTTTTTCATTCTTGATCCATTTGTTTTTTTATCGCATATCTTTTTATTCCATATTTTTAGCGTCTTTTTTTCCATCCTTTCCTGTATGTTTTTTCTTTTTTTGTTTAAAATATTATTAGGAGGGATATCTTTATGAAAAAACCAGGTTGTAGTAAATGTAGTGAAACAACACTTCAAGGTCGAGCTTATATTGATCAAGAAACCGGTTTATTATGTGTTTCTATAGAAGAAAAATATGAGAAGCCAAAAGGAAAAAAAGTATTAGTTCCTTTTGTTTGTACAACTTGCGGTACAACAGAGTGGAAAACCATTGAAGATGATTAGAACTTTTTTAAAGTTCTTTTTTTATGCATTTTTATTAAGCCAAATCATATTGATTAATTTCATATCATCAAATTCTAATTTAAAAATACGAAACGGATGAAATACACCATCAATGATAACTTCTTCTTTGAAATTTAAAATCATTTGGTTATCTAAATTATACCCTTTTTCACACCAAGTAGCAAAAAGGGCTTCTAATGCAATATCATGTGAAAACACAGCAATGGTCTCATCTTGATGGCGAAATAAAATGTCTTTTACTATTTCTTTCATTCGATCTTGAACATTTTTCATAGATTCTCCATTGTGAAATTTATAATCAAAATCATGTTCTTGCATTTCTTTTAAAAAGTGCTCGCTATTTGCTCCTAAAATACCAATTCTACGTTCTTTTAGCTTTTCATCTATCCATATTGGAACATTTAATTCTTCACTTAAATATTTTGCAGTACTTACACTAGCAATGTAATGGGATGAATAAATTCTTTTTGTTTTTTTAATTCCGTCTATTTTTAAAAATTCAGATGCTGTTTTTTCTCCTTTGAAACTTAATGGTAATAATTCTTTTTGTTTTTCTTTTGGTATTTCTTTCAAATAGCGAATTTCATTTTTGAATAAATAATTATTTGTAAAAAAATAAATAGAAGTCATTAGTTGATCACTCTTCCTAAAATTCCATAAGATAAAATTAGCATAATAATACCTGCTAATAAAACTCCTAATACTGCGGCAAGTAGTGATTTTTTCTTGTCTAGATTTAATAATGCAGCAATTAAACAACCAGTCCATGCTCCTGTACCTGGAAGAGGGATTCCAACAAATAAAAATAGTCCCCAATATTTTAATTTTTCAATTTTTTCTTTTTTGGAATCAGCTTTTTTTTCACACCAAGTTACGAATTTACCAATTATTGGCCAAGATCTCATATACCGAAATAAGGGGTTGATAAGCCACAGAATAAATGGAATTGGAATAATATTTCCAATGAGACAAATTATGTAACTTTGCCACATTGGAAGTCCTAACATACTAGCAGCTAATAATCCTCCGCGTAATTCTAAAATTGGGATCATTGAAATGATAAACACAATCACATATTTCCCTACTATGGTTCCTGCCCAAGTACCAAAAAAACCTACTACAAATTTTGTTATTTTATCAGTCATACTGTTCTCTCCTTTTATTTTTTTATTATATCATGTATGGTTTTATCTAGAAAGATTAAGTATAAATTAGATTTACAATTTTTATTGTATAACAAAAAAAATAGACTTTTATGGTCTAACCATGTCTATTTTTGACCTTTTATTTTTCTCTTACACGTGTTGCAATTGTAATAATATCTTCTTGAAATCTTTTATATTCTATATTTTCTTGCTCCAATTCTTTTATTCTTCTTAAATGAACAAAATTTTCTTGTTTTGTAAAATCTAATTGCTGTTCTAAGGCTAAAACTTGATTTTCTAACATTTTGTAACGTTTTAATAAATCACTAAATGTCATTTCTGCATTCGTATCAGGATTTTGACATGTTTTGTTATTATAAGCTTCTATTAATTCAATCATTTCATGGTCGATTGGATTTTTTGAATTTTCATCAAATTGTTCTAATAAGAATATTTCATGTTCTAATATAGATTGCATAAATTGACGACAGATTATTTTATACATATTAATTTTATCTTCTTTCATTTGAAAACCGTTCATAATAAATTGATAATCTGAAGAAACATCTATTGCTGTTCCTTTTATAAAACGCGTATAATTTTTTAGTGTTTTTATTTTTTCTAATTTTGAATTGACCGATAGAAATCTGTTGTTTTTAAATCCTGTAACTATATTTTCGATCACAATAGAATTTGGAAAAGTTAAAATTTGATTCGTCAATAATTCTCTTATTTTTATCATTTGATTTTCATCATTTAAAAAGAAAAGATTGGACATAGGCATATATTTATTTCCTTTATAATTCTCCTTTGTATCCTTTTTTCGCAATAAAATAATCACATGGATAGTTTTTTTCTAATCCTAATTGAAACGTTCTACTTTTGTCATACTTGCAAATAAATTCAATATCATTTGGATTCAAAAAATAAATATTTTTTTCAAAAGCCTCTATCTTTTCTATAATATGACTAGAAAAAATAGCATTATAAGATAAGTATCCTTTTTGTACTTGTTGATATACAAAGTAACTTTGTTCTAAAAATTCTTTTAATAATTTATATGCATCTTGCTCTTTAAAAAAAACAGTTGATCTTATATAATCTAATTTTATTCCTAATAAATGAGGAACTGTTTGAGGTAAAATTTCAAAATTTATTTTTTCACCATTTGCAAAATATATTTGGTATTGATTGTAATGTAAAACATTATTTTCATATCTTAATATGATTTCTTTCAAATGATCAATTAAAGAATCAAAATCTGCTTTGGTTGCAATTTTCAATTAAAAATCCCCCTTTTTCTAAGGAGATATTATATATTATTTTTTTTATTTATTTCTTTTTATAACATTAAAAGCTTTCTTTTCCAAAATCTACATAAGTAATATTTTTATCACGCTTTAAAATACGTTTTTTTAATTTTTTTCGTTCAACTTCTAACAAAATTCTTATCATGATAAGAAGAAAAGTTTCATAAGATACTTGAAACATAACTGAAAATTGATATATCTTGTCATATTGTTTTTTTATTAATACCTCTTTTATGCCTTCATAACCACCACAAAAATAAAGTATATCATCGTTTGAGATAGATATATCTGAAATATTTTTTGGTAAATCCTTTAAAATACTTTCCAAAAGTGATTTAAAATCTTTATCGTCTTTCATAGCTATCACCTGAGTTCTTTATAATAATATATTCTGAAAAAAAAGAAAAGAAGTTTTTTTCCTTCTTTTCAAAAGTGTGAGTTTGAGTTTATATGTTATTTATATTGTATAGAGTTTTTATATATTCATAAATATATTCGCAACAATCTTAAAATATCACTTCTCCTTTCATAGTTTTATCTTACAAAACTTTTATGAAGTTTGTGTGAAGTAAGAGTGAAGGAATGATAAACTTTACATTACTTTTTTTTCTTAGATTTTTGACATTTAAAGTAAAATCTAGTTCCTTTTCCTTTTTCACTTTTTACTCCATATTCATAATGATGTTTTTCTAATATATTTTTAACAATAGATAAACCTATTCCAGTTCCTACAATATTTCTTTGATGATTTTTCTCATTTTTATAATATTTATCCCAAATCACATTAATTTCTTCTGGATTAATTCCTTTTCCACTATCTATAATTTCGATTAAATATTTGTTTTTTTCTTCAGTTAAACATATTTTTACCGTTTTATCTTCTCCTGTGTAATTGATTGCGTTGTTGATTAAATTATAGATAACTTGATTGATTTTATTTTTGTCAGCAGTAATGAATGCTTGTTCTGGCATTTCGATGATAAATTTATAATGTTCTGTTTCTTTCATAATTTCGTAGCGTTTTAATATTTCTTTAATTTCTTTTGTTAAGTCAAAAGTTTCTTTTTTTAAAATATCAGCATCTGCTTGCATTTTGGATAAGTCTAAAATGTCATTTACTAGTACATTTAAACGATCTGTTTCCGAAATAATAATATTTAAATGTTCTAGTCTTTTTTGTTCATCTTGAAATGAAATATCACGTATCATTTCTGCATATGCTTTGATCATAGTAAGTGGTGTTTTTAAATCATGAGAAACATTCGCCATTAAGTCTCTTCTTAATTCATCGGTTTTTGAAAGTTCTTTTTGAGCATTGTTTAAATTTTCAGCAAGATCATCTATTTCTAAAATACCATTTTTTTTGAATTCAATTTCATGATTTCCATATCCTAATTTTTTTGCTTTTTCAGAAATATCAATAATAGGTTTGGTAATTTTATGAGACAAAAAATAAGCAATAGCACAAGAAAAAATAATCGCAATAATGGTTAAGTAAATTAATTGTTGTTTTAAAACGACTGATGCATTACTTAAATCTTCTAAGGTACTATAGATATAAATATATCCATTGTTTTTTTGAATTCCATATAAATAAGCTTTGGCTTTATATTCTTGATTTACCAATCGAATTGCTTGCGTTTTATTTCCTGATTTAATAATTTCTAATTTAGCTTTATTAATGTCTTGATTGTCTTTTCCCAGTTCGCATCCAATCATTCTCGTATTATATCCAATGGTTTCATAGGATGTAACATATTCAATACAAACTTCATTTTCATAAGCAATTTTTTCTAAATTTTCTGCCAATTTGTATTCACTTGATTGTTCTACAGAAAGAGCTAATTTATCAATGGTTTTTACTTGAAGATATTCATAAGATACTGTTAAATAAACAATTTGAAAAAACCAAAGTAATAAAAGAATGGATACACTAAATATAATTAAGTAAAGTAATACTTTAAAATTTAAACTACTAATTTTCTTTTTTGTATTCAAATTTGTAACCTACTTTTCGTATCGTGGTAATGTAATCACGATATTTTCCTAATTGATTTCGTAATGTCTTCACATGTGTATCAACTGTTCTATCATCTCCATAAAAATCATATCCCCAAATGCTTGTTAAAAGTTGTTCTCTTGTTAATGCAATGTTTTTATTTTCAATTAAGTATTTTAATAATTCATATTCTTTTGGAGTTAAATTAATTTTTTGATTGTCAATCGTCACTTCATGGGCAATATCATCAATTTTTAATCCATCAAATTCATAAATATTGGTATTTGACTTTTTATCGTTTCGTTTTGTGATAGCTTTGATTCTAGCCACCAATTCTTTTGGACTAAACGGTTTGGTCATATAATCATCTATGCCAATTTCAAATCCTAGTAATTTATCAATTTCATCTTGACGTGCTGATAACATTAAACATGGAATATCTTTGATTTTTTTTATTTCTTTTATGGTTTGATATCCATCCATTTTTGGCATCATAATATCCATTATAATAAAATCTGGAAGTTCTTTTTCTACCATTTCTTTGGCTATTAAGCCATTTTCTGCTTCCATGATTTCATATCCTTCAATTTTTAAATATTCTTTAATTACTTCACGAATTAAAACTTCATCATCACAAATTAATACTTTGATAAATATCACCTCTCATTTTCTTATATTATAGCAAAATTGTGAAATTAAAATGAAATTTATAAAAAAAAGAAGATTTTATTCTTCTTCTAATTCTACATTATGATAGATCTCTGTCACGTCTTCAATTTCGTCTAACATTTTATAAAGCTTTTGGAATGTTTCTAGATCTTCTCCTTCTAATTTTACTTTGTCTTTAGGATACATTCCAATTTCATCTAGTTCATAAGTGACATCTTTAATCACTTGTTCGACTACATCTTTTACTTTATTATGATCGCTTGGAGTTACTGTTATCACAATTTCTCCATTTTCATTTTCAAAATCAATCAAGTCAATATTGTTTTCAATTAAAGCATTAAATAATTCTTCTTCTTTTTCACTTTTGAGACTTATAATAGCTAAATAATCGTAATTATAGGATACAGAATTCGTAACTCCAAGGGATTTGTGAACTTTATTAAATGCTGCTCTTACAAACCCTACTGTTCGATTTACATTATCCGTTAGTGTTTTAATAATTAAAGTAGAAGCTCCTGGACCAAACCCTTCATAAATTACAGTTTCATAATCTTCTCCACCAGCACCTTTGGCTTTATCAATCGCACGATTGATAATATCATTTGGAACTTGTTCTTTTTTTGCTTTTTCTACAATGCGCTTTAATGCTACATTACTATCTATTTCTGGCGTTCCTTTTTTTGCTGCTAAATAGATTTCTTTTGCATAAGTAGAATAAAGTTTTGCTTTGGCAGCTCCTGTTTTTTGGATACTTGCTTTTCTTACTTCATAAGCTCTACCAAATTGTTGAATATCTAATTTCATATAAACACCTTTTCTCTCGTTCATTAGTATACTACAAAAATTTTAAACTTCCTACAAAATCATATACAAAATGTTGTTTTTTATCCGCTTTTTTTAAAAATCGAATTACTTTACTAACGTTGTATATTTGGTAATAATATATTTTTTCTTTTTCCATAACATATTCTAGTGCTTTTAAAACAGTTTTTCGTTTGGTATCTGTTCGAAAAAAATTTTTTACTCTCCGATAATTTCTGTCTTTTATTTTTCTTGTTATAACATTAAAATAAAAATCAGATTTTTTAAAAAATGTATACTTATATCCATCGTAATTTTTTAATATTCGCAAGGTGTCATAATAACCCATATAAATGTTATCTTTTATTTTTTCTTCTTTCATTCCAATAATTGGTCCAACACTTCTAGATGGCTTGATATAAGTGACATCAATTTTTTTCTTTAATTTTCTTGTAATATTAATACTAAGTCCAATATTGACACGGACTACATATACTTTTGTATACCCTTTGTCAATTAACATGTTAACAGGACTATTGTCGTAAAATCCACCGTCAATATAAAAATTATCATCTACAGTTTTCTTCATTCGAAATAAAGGTAAGTAACAACTTGCTAATATATATTCATGAATTTTGCCTGGTTTCATATCTTCTTTGAATAAATAAACTGGCTTCATTTCATTTAATTTTACAGTACATAATCCAAAGTCTTTGGGACTTTCTATTAATTCTTCTTCTTTTATATGTTCTCTTAAAATTTCTTCTAGCCCTTCGGTTCTTACTCCTCGATTTTTTAAAATTTTTAAACCTTGCTTTAAGGTCAAACGAACCATTTTAAAATTAAATTCTCTTTTTTTTACTTTTTGCATGTATTCTTCATCGAATCCTAATACCGATGAGACATTTACATTTTGCCAAAATTCTAGCAATTCTTCTTCTTTTCCACAAGCAAGCATCGCACTATTAAAAGATCCAATGCTTGTACCACAAAATCCATCAAAGATAATGCCACAATCTTTCATGGCATAGTAAGCTCCTATTTGATATGAACCTTTGGTTCCTCCTCCTTCTAATGCAAGTCCAATCACATTATCACCATGAGTATTGTTAATATTACTCCCATTCCCATTCCATAATAAATAGATTTCTTTTTTCGATTGATCCAAATTTCTTTTAATAGTTCAAATATAGCAATATAAAGAATCATTCCAAATGTGATACACAATAGTCCAGATAAAATATTCTTAGAAATTTCTTTTTTTAGCAAAAATAAAAGAAAAGCTCCAATAAAACTAGAAATTGTTAACAAAAATAAGGAAGTATATTTCGTTTTTTTCTTTGTTTTCGTAAAATCCATTCCAAGGGCAATTTCTACACCAAGAGGAATATTATGTAATGAAACAGCAAGGGCCATCATAAGTCCTGTTTTAAAGTCAGTTAAACTCGTTGCATAAATTGACATTCCTTCTATTATATTATGGAGAATTAATGACATAGATGTAATAAATCCAATATGAAATAAGTGTTCATTATGTTCTAATTTGTTTTTTTCATTTTCTTTATGTTCATGGTGGTGATGTGGAACAAAATGATCTAAAATTTTTAATAAACCCATCCCACACAATGGTAGTATAAAAATGTATATAAAATTTTTGAAACGCGAATAGAATGTTACGTGTTCTTTCATTTCTGGAATCATATCAAAAAAAATCATTCCCATCATTACTATGAATGCCATTCCTATCGCAAAAAGTGTTAATTCTTGTTTCTTTTTTGATAATTTTGTTATTCCTATTCCAATTAAAAAGAAAACACCAACTAGTAAAGTTAATAATAGTCCATGTATATTTGCCAATTTGAATCACTTCCTGCCGTTATTATAACAGAATTATGAAAAAAGAAAAAGAGACTCTAATGAGATGGAGTCGCTTCTATTTTTAATTTTCCACGGAAAGTTCCTTCCGTTAATTCAATTTGATTGTTTTCAGGATCATTTTCTAACCACAAACGAAATACTAATTGATCTGTTGTATTTGGTGCAATGGTTAACACTGTTGAATTTAATGTCATATCTTCTACAGTAGTAACAGCTTTTTCATCTTCTGTTTCATTTGGTACATCACTTCTTGTAACATTTTCAAAGTTCCCACTTGCAATTTCACTTTCTCCTGTAGACGTTACGCGAATTAATTGCCATTTAAAATAATTGCTATATAAATTTTTGGATAATTGTATATCCGTTAGGTAAATATAATATTTTCCATTTACTGTTGAGGTATCTGCACTGGTTACAGAAAACTCAACTTTTTCAGCTTCATTTGCAACATTTGCTGCATCTACTAGTTGTAATTTTGCATTACTAATAGCAGAAGCTGTTGTTAAGGTACTACTTAAATCTAATTTCCCTGCACTTGTATTATCAATATTACTGTTTCCACTTTTATTGGCACTATAATAAGCATAACTTAAACTGACACCTAAAACTACAATTGCTATCACCAAAATTACAATTTTCATGGCTTGATTTTTGATTATTTTTTTTTCATTCATAAGTATCTTCCTTATCTAGATAACATTATATCGAAATTTTATCATTAATACAATCATCTATTTTTTAGATTTTTGGTTCATAAGAAACAATATATAGTTTTTCTTCTTTTTCTATCATTTTTATTGTACCAATTTGGTCGTATCCTAAATCAGTCTCATAATCCCAAGATAATTTTATTTCATAAGCTTTGTATTCTGTTTCTTCTATTAGGTAGGTGGTTTGTTCTAATGATTGAATAGATATACTTTTGACGATTGGAAGTGCTTGCGTTCTTGTTTTATAAGAATCATCTTCTACTGTTTTATAAATGGTATCTAATACTTTTGAACGAAACGAATTCGTCGCATTTTCATAAAGGTATTCTAATCCTCCAATATCATATTTACTAATTTTATTTTGAATTGTATATAAATCTATAATAAAAAGTTGGGCCAAATATTTTGCATATTCTTCCATCCATTCTTCTGTTATTTCACTTTTTTCTTCTAATAATGTTTTTAATTCTTTGAAATAATTTCCAAATAATTCACTATCACGATCATCTAATGTGTATTGATATCCTTCGATTTGATTGGTTACCTTTGCAACATTAGTAATCGGATTTTCAGTTTCTTCTGCTTTTTTAAAAAAATTGTTATAGATTAAAAATCCTACTATTACAAGTATCACTAATATTATCAAACTAAAAATGACTTTGTATTTTTTCTTCATTTTCATATTTAAAATCGCCTCTTTATTTCTTAAAATGTATTATATCATGAGCTATTTTGTTTTTCAAATTCCTTTTTTTTGATATACTTTTTAGGGTAATATTTATGAAAGTAATCACAATACAACAACCTTTTGCTACTTTAATTGTTGAAGGATTAAAAAAATATGAATTTCGTACTTGGAAAACAAATTATCGAGGAGAAATTTTAATCCATGCTGGAAAAGGAATCGATCAAAAAGCAATGAAAAAATTTGAAGGTTGTGGATTTTCTTATCCAAGTGGATGTATTATAGGCAAAGCTACTTTAATTGATTGTATTTCAATTGATGAAAGAGCAAGAAAAATGTTAATAAAACAGAATTCTTTTGTTTATGAGCATGTTATTCAACATAAAGAGTGGAATTGTTATGGATTTCAATTAGAAAAGATTGAAAAAATAAAACCAATTAAAATAAATGGCCAATTAGGCTTATGGAATTATAATTATGAAAAAGAATAATTTTTCAAAAATATTTTAAACCATTAAAAAAAAGAAAAGTAATAATTGCTTTTCTTTTTTAAGCTTTTATTTGGATAATAATTCACAAACTAAATTACTAATTTCAGTTGGATTTTCAATACTTAAACCTTCGATTAATCTTGCTTGAGCAAATAAAATTTTTGTATATTTTTCTAAAGCTTCAAAATCTTTCTTTTGATATAATTCTTCTAATTTTTTACAAATTTCATGATTTTCATTAATTTCCATCGTAATTTCTGCTTTTACATTTTGATTATTTGGCATGGCATTTAATACTTTTTCCATTTCAAGTGAAACTTCACCTTTACTAGTTAAACAAACTGGATGATTTTTTAAACGATGGGTATATTGAATCGTATTTACTTCTTCTTTTAAATATTCTTTCATTTTTTGAAATAATTCTTGATTTTTTTCATTGGCTTTTTTTAACGCTTCTTTTTCTTCTTCTGTATCTAAATTCATCTTTTCATCGGCAACATTCATAAATTTTTTGCCATCATATTCTTGCATCGTTTTTAATACAAATTCATCCATATAATCTGTCAAATAAAGAATTTCAAAACCTTTTTCTTTGACACTTTCTACTTGAGGAAGTAAATCAATTTTTTCTATTGTTTCTCCACATGCATAATAAATGATATCTTGGTCAGTTGACATATTGGCGACATACTCTTTTAAAGTAATGTATTTTTTATCTTTGGATGAAATGTAAAGTAATAAATCTGATAGCATTTCTTTTTTCATTCCATAACTACTATAAATTCCATATTTTAATTGAGAACCAAAACTTTCAAAAAACGTCTCATAATTTTTTCGATCTTCTTGTAACATTGTTTCTAATTCTTTTTTTATTTTTGTTTCTAATGTTTTCGCAATTTGTTCAATTTGATAATTTTCTTGAGTTGTTTCTCTTGAAATATTAAGAGAAATATCTTCACTATCAATAAGTCCTTTTACAAAGCTAAAGTAGTCAGGTAATAATTCACTACATTTTTCCATTATCATAACACCTTTGGAATAAAGTTGTAATCCTTTTTCATATTCCTTGGTGTAATAATCATATGGAGCATGAGATGGAATAAATAATAAACTGGTATAACTAACTCTTCCTTCTACAACATTACGAAAAATACGAATAGGCTTTTCATAGTCATAAAATTTATCAGTATAAAAATCATTGTATTCTTCTTCTTTTACTTTTTCTTTTGTTTTTTTCCAAATAGGAATCATACTATTTAAAGTTTTGTATTCCTTTTCGATTGTTGTTTCTTCACTATCTTCTTTTTTGGTTTCTTTTGTAATGGTCATTTTAATTGGATAATGAATATAATCTGAATATTTTTTAATAAGCCGTTCTATTGTATATTCTTCTAAAAACTCATCATAATTTATTTCATCCGTATTTTCTTTTAAAGAAAGTATTATTTCAGTTCCATTTTCTTTTTTCTCACATTCTTCAATCGAATAACCTTCCGCTCCAGATGAGATCCAACAATAAGCATTTTTAGAATCAATACTTTTACTTTTTACTACGACTTGATTACTTATCATAAAAGCAGAATAAAATCCAACTCCAAATTGTCCAATAATATCAATATCTTTCTTTTTCTCATTGTTTTCTTTAAATAATTCAGATCCACTTTTTGCAATCGTTCCTAGATTGGTTTCTAATTCTTCCTCTGTCATTCCTATTCCATTATCAATAATGGTAATCGTTCTTTTTTCTTTATCCATTGCAATACGTATTTGTAAGTCATCTTTGTTGATTTTCATATTTTTTGCTGTTAGTGAACGATAATACAATTTATCAATGGCATCACTGGCATTAGAAATCAATTCTCTTAAAAATATTTCTTTATTAGTATAAATTGCATTAATCATCATGTCCAATAATTTTTTTGATTCAGCTTTAAATTGTTTTTTCTTCACAATATTCATCTCTTTTCTAAATAAAAGATTATCACTCCTTTTAGCACTTGTCAATATATAGTGCTAACTTTTTCTAGTTCAATTTCTCACTTAGTAATATTAATCGTAAGCATCATCCTTATTTTAGAATGATTTCTTTGTAACAACAAAAAACCAATTCAATCGAATTGATTTCTATATCTCAATGTCCGAAAAGTTCGAACAGATTCGTCAATGGAGCGATAACTATACATGTATGCGAAAAATTATACACCCAAGATTGATTAAATCAACTGATAAATAATTATCAGCAGATACTATAATTATTTCAAGATACGCACTTACATTTTTTCTTTTGTTTTTTATTCCTAAGTTCTTCCGGCCAATCATATGGATAAGTTATTAACTGAGTAGCTGAATGAATAGAAGTGCTATCATTTATTGATTTAACAAAACCAAAATCAATCAATTTTAAATTCCCATCATTAGTTACTAAAATATTATTTATCCTTATATCTCTGTGGCATATTTTTTTGCTTTCTAAATACTTAAAAACATTTAATATTTGTAGAAATATATTGCTAATTTCTTTTCTATTGTCTTTTATGTAATCAAATATATTTTTTTCCTTCTATAAATTCCATGATATAGCAACCAATGTGTTTATTTTCATCTATTATATAATCGTATATATTAACAATATTTTCATGCTTATAACCTAAACAAGCTCGATATGGTAAATCACTACCACGTACATAATAGCACTATCTAAAAATATAATAGATTTAATACACTATAAAAGCATTATAAATTTGAAATTTTTCTTATTTTATGTTATTATAAATTTTCTAATTTCCAATTTAAAGGGGGAGGGATTATATGACAACTTTTGAACAAAATTTAGAAAAAGCAAAAAATGATGAAAAGATAGTTTATTATGACTATTTATCATATAAAAGAGCAGCTGGTTGGTGGACAGGATTCATGAATGACGATTGGCATAGACCTACGGTAATAAAAAAAGCCAAATATAATGCTCAATTTTTGCAAAAATTACCACAATACTATTTTTTAGGATTTCCAATTAAAGAATTATTAAAATGCAGTTATAGCAATGGGTATTGTCATGCATGTGTAGTTGCTTTGAGTTTATATTTTCAAGATTTTGAAATAGTAACTTGTAATTTACAAAATTATGCTGATCATTATACAGTTAAATCTGGAGAAAAAACAGAAGAATATGAGCATACTTTTTTACTAATTGAATTAGATGGTAAAAAGACTGTTATTGATAGCACATTTGGTTTTATTACTGATTTTGAATCTTATAAAGAAATTTTTAATCCAAATAATATTAGAATTATAACTTCTGGACAACTAAAAGAAGTAAAACCTTATCAATATATAAAATCATTAAAATTATATAAAGGCTCTCCGCTTGGATTGAATGAAGTATATGACGAAGAAAAAAAAGAATGGCATGCAACTGAAGAAGAACAAAAATATCAAAAAATATTAAAAGAATATATGAATATGTGTCGTAATTATAGTAATGATCAAAATACTCATTTATCCGATTTTATTAAAATATGTTTACTTAATACATCTAATAGTAGTTGCCTTGAAAATTGGAGAGATCACTTAGAATTTAAAAAAATCCATAATACGAAATTTGAATATCCAACAGTAAATTTATCTTCTTTAGAAGATGATGAGTTTGATGAAAATTTATATAGTGATTGCGAAGATACTATTATTAAAAATGAAATAACATTACTAAGTTATCATATTCAAGAAAATAATGAAGATAATAGCCCTTCATACAGAGAGTCTAATTTAAAAATTAGAGTTCGCAGTTTTATAAATAAAATAAAATCACAGTTTATTTAAACATAGTTTTAAGTTAGAAATCTAAAAGAAGCTTCATAACTAATGGATTTTTGCTTAAAACCTAATTCCTGACAACTAGGTAAAAACACATTACTAAGTTGTCAAAGACAACTTATCTTTGTGCTTAAGAACAACCTTTGGAATCTTTAAAGAGCAGTGTAAAAATCGCTCTTTTGACGTTTAAAAATAGTTGGTGCTATTATGTGTATGGAAGCTGACCTTTTTTGATAGTAGTCATTCTCATAAAAAAGATACCTGTTGAAGTTTCCATATTTAATTCTTCGCATATGCTTTCTAAACTACAATTAGTTTCTCCTAGTAAATTACAAATGAACTCTAAATCTTGAATAGAACGAGTAAGTCTATCTGATTTATAAACAATAATTTTGTTTATTTTTCCATCTTTCATATCTTGAACCATTTCTTGAAACTTAGGTTGTTTCATATTTTTAGCTGAAACTCTTTCTTCACGATAAATTTTGTAAATCTTATACTTCTTATAATCACATAATCTTTTCATGCTTTCTTCTTGCTCCTTCACGGACTTGATCCTCCGTGCTTACACGAGGGTATAAACCACAAATTACTTCTTTTTTATTCAATACAAATTCATCTCCTTTTCTTTATTCTTTCGACATTTCTTATGACATTTGTTACGACATTTCAAAAAAAGAGAAGTGAAGGTACTATTAAAAATAATACTTTCACTTCTCAAAATACATTGTAAGACTATGAGATAACTCTCTATCCATTATTAATTTTACAACTTTTGTCTTAAAATGTCCATCCTGTGAAAGTTTATTTCATAGTGTTTAAAGAGTTTTCTAACTCTGATATCTGAATTTTATTTGTTAGATTTCTAATATAAATATCAGTAGAATAATTAAATATAAGAAATATGATACCTTTGATAATAACCCTATGGGGTTCTATAAAGTTTAAATTCGATTTATCAATCTTTCTTATACTACCATTAATAAATAGGGGCTTAGTTTTACAGAATTGACAGATAAACTCTAATCGTTGCTTTAAACTTTCTTCCATTTCAATTTCTTGTTAATGATTTGAAGCATAAACACCATCCTCTTTAGGATGATTTCTTTGTAACAACAAAAAAACCAATCTTTCGATTGATTTCTATATATCAATGTCCGAAAAGTTCGAGCAGATTCGTCAATGGAGTGAATCACATACAAGTTACGAACTTTGTTCTCTTTCTAAAAATATTATATATGAATTAGTATTAAATTTAAATGGGAGTATACGAAATTTTTAATATTTATTGTATAATTAATTAAAATAAAACTTTATATTTATTTTGGTGATATAGAATGGAAAATTTAGAAAAAATATAAAAAAATACATTATTTATAATATTAATAGGAATAACAGGGTTCTGTTTTGGATTGTTAGATTGGGATAGTAATTTAGTAGATTTATTCTATTTAAAATATAATAATGCTTTTTTAGTATCTATTATATCAGCTAATATTGGAACAGCCAGACTTTTAGCAACTTTATTCTGTATAAAAATCAATTCATCAAAGAAACCGAATTTTGTTTTTACTACTTGTATAATATTATGTTCTTTAATTGCAATTATTACCGCTATATGTTTTGATTTACAATTCATTATACCATTTGTAATAACTTATTTAATAGAAGTATTTTCTGGTTATCACTATGCTTATGCGTATAATTCGTTGCCAGAAGATATGGCAATGGATGCTCATTCAAAAAGAATATCCGTTTTCAAATTAGTACAAGCAGTGGGAATCGCAACTGCAGGATTTGTTTGTTCAAAATACATTAATAATGCTTTCTTAATTATTGTGATTTTAGCAACTATAGTTTTTGCTATAGGAATCGTTTTTGTTAAACAAGTTAAAAATTATCCTAAAGTAAAAGAAGATGAAAAACAAAATTTAATAAAGAAACTAAATATATTTAAATATACATCGTACTTTAGAAAGTGGTTTTTTATTCGCATTTTAGGAAAATTTGCATTGTCTTCATTGATAGTTTTATTATCAATGAAAGTAATAAATAACGGACAAAGTATTGTAGTTTTAAAAACTGTAAAAAGTTTTGAATGGATATTAAGTGGTATCGGATTTTTCTTGTCAAGTTATTTTATAAGGAAAAAATTAATTGTAAAGGGTGATATAGTATTAAAATTTTTAATATCAATATTAATACCTATGGTTTTTATAAGTCCTAATGTTATATTTATCATTATTTTATTAGATGGTATATTAACAATGTCTCATTTGGAAATGTTAAAAAAAGATAACGATAATATTAATATACCTCAAAAAGATATGATCATTAATCTTGCAAGATATATTGCAAAGATGATTTCTGCGTATATATTAATAAACATTAATAGTAATATTGCATTAATTATAATTATTATAACATTAACATTAAGTACGATTTTTGAATTAAAATTATACAAATATAAAAAAAGCTAAAGGGTATGGGAATTTCCATAATAGAAAACATGTGGAAGTAGGTTTTCAGTGCTGGCTAGGACATAACAATTTATTTGTTCCCACACTTCTTAAGTTAAATTTTAAAGAATTGTTTGTTTTGCAGTCCTATCTTCATACATAAATTAGTTCTTTTAATATAATTTCCTCAACAATATTTTTATAGTTATTCAGCAATTTTCCCCATTCAAATTGATTCTCATTTTTATCTTTTTCAGATAGTAATTTATCAAATTTCTTGTATTGTTCTATTAAAATATTTAGTCTGTTTTCTTCTTAAATACTTACTGAAACAAGATGATTTGTTAGTTCATTTGCCATTAAAAGTGTTGTATAAAGTACTTACTCTAGTATTGCAAGATTAGTAGGATATGTAATTTGATACTCTGTAGGCTCTATAACTTGTAAATTAGTATGTAATAAGAGTTTAATTGTTCCTTTCTTAACATTGTGAGTATAGTCTTTGATTATCTCCAAAATTTCTTTATTTGGCTTTAATGTTTATATAGTTTTAAATTCCAACATCAAAAAAGTCTTTCTTCTTGGAAAGAGAACTTTAAGTCTTTATATAAAATAAAAACTCACGAACTTGTTATAGTCCGTAAGTTGTTTTCAAATGGAGCAAGTGAGGAGGATCGAACTCCCATCTCAACCTTGGCAAGGTCGTATACTAGCCATTGTACTACACCTGCATTTGCAAAAATAATATATCAAAAAGTGGTTATTATTGCAAGTTTTTTTCTTCTTCTATTTTTTGAAATATAATTGGATATTCTTCTCTTAATACTACTTTTGAACTTGGATTTTGCAAAAAAATTTTAATTTGTGGAATACTAAAATATTTTGCATCTTCTACTTCTTCATCCATAAAATAAAATGAAGTATTGTTTTCCAATTTTAATAAATAAATGTCAACTAATTCTTGATTATGTGGATTCTTTGTTCTTTTTATTGTAGTAATAAATTTTACTTTATTTAAATCTATTTGAATTCCTAATTCTTCTTTCGCTTCTCTTTTTACAGCATCTATAGAATTTTCTAAAGCATGCACATGTCCTGCACTTGAAATATCCCAACATCCTGGATGATTTTCTTTTTGCAAACTTCTTTTTTGTAAAAGAATTTCATGCTTATCATTAAAAATCCAAGTATGAACAACTCGATGAAAATCGCCACTTTGATGAACATTTTCTCTTGTTTTTACTATTCCAGTT
Source organism: uncultured Erysipelotrichaceae bacterium (assembly GCA_948439995.1). Classification (GTDB taxonomy): domain Bacteria; phylum Bacillota_I; class Bacilli_A; order RF39; family UBA660; genus MGBC162267. The sequence continues at coordinate 48,206 of CAOJNP010000003.1, forward strand.
CGATTGCCATATTGATCTAATACATCAAGATATTCTTTTTCCATATTGCACCTGCTTTATAATAATATATGATATTAGACTATTTTTGTGTACTTAGCTTTCGAATTATTTTATATTGTAATGTTTCTATTTTAAGATATATATTATCTACTTCTTGTTTGATTTCTTTTATATTTACTCCACTTTCCATAAGATTAGTTAATAAATCATTAATTCCTTTGTCATAATTTCTTTTATTTTTTTCATTGATTTCATGCCAATTAATATTTTTAAAATACTTTATTATTTTCTTATCATATGGAATAAGAGATAATTCTAACCATACTGCTATTACTGGATATCCCGGATATCCTTGCCAATAGGTAGCATTATCATTTGATGAAATTTCAAAATCATTCCAAAAAATTTGATATTCTTTTTTATAATTAGAAGATTTTACAATTGCCGAATTTTTATTTATTTTAATTCTTTCATCTGCTATAGCACTAAATGCTTCATATATTTTGGCTTTCGGAGGCATTTTCATTTTTATCACCTATTATATTATACCATTTATTATCACATAAAAAAGAACTTTAATTTGTTCCTTTAAAAATTCTTTTTAACCAATTTATAATAGCAAAACAAACACAATTTCGATTTTTTCTTTCGATTGATAAATCAACTTCTTTTGCAAATCCTTTTATATTTAATTCATAAGGTGCTTCAATTCCTTTTAAATCATTTGTTTTTATTATTTCCACTTTTTGATTACAGTATTCTCGTATTATTTCTTTTGCATTTTCTTCTTTGTAAAGTGGACCGTTTAAAAATAATTGTTCTCCTACTTTATATTTTAATTCAATTTTTTCTGGTGGCTTTGGTGTTTCATCTGGTTCTAAATGATTTAATCCATTTTTTCTGATAATTTCTGGATAATCATAAAATGCTTTGTCTCCATCTACTCTAGTGTCAATTCCAGGAATTCGTTCATCGTCGGTATATTGCCACATTCCACTTCTCCCACGATAATTAAAATTGCTTCCCCATTCTGCAACCCATTTATCATATGGAGCTAATTCTTCTGAATTTAAAATGCCATTTAAAACAGATAAGCTTGCATAAATTCCCACATAATAACCAGCTTCTTCCATTTTCTCGCAATAATATTTTACAATTTCTACTAATCTTTCTTTTGGCAAAACAAGTTGACTTCTATCTTCTACATCTATAAATACGGGATATTCTAATTTTTTATCTCGAATTAACCTTAAAGTATGATCCACTTCACTTTGTGCCATATTTATATTAGTAGCATAACTATAAAGATATGTACCATAAGGAATGTTAAGTTTTGTACATTCTTCTACATTTCTTTCAAAAAATGGATCATCTTGACTAATAATATTATTTCCATATCCACAGCGTATAATTGCAAAATCGATATGTGGTTTTGCAAGATTCCAATTTATTGTTCCTTGATATTTTGATACATCGATTCCTTTACGCACATTTTCACCTCCTATTATTGTTTATGTAAAAAAGGCGTCTGTGCGTAGTTTTTTGTCACTTTTTTATATTATTTGCATAAATACTTATTGCGGTTGGTAAGGAATATTTTGTTTCTAATTCTTCTTTGGTTACCCATATAAAACTATTTTCTGGTACGGATGTACAATGAATATAGTATCCTACCATATGCCATTCTAAATGTGAAAATATATGTTTTGTTTCTTTTAATAATTCTATATTCACATAATCTATTTTGATTTGTTTTAAATATTTTTTTAATTGATTTATTGAATATTTTTCTTCTAAAGAATAAAATTCATATAACGAAGCTAAAAGTCCTTTATTTGGTCGCTTTTGTATCGCAATTTTGTCGTGGTATTCTAAAATCAAAATCGTTTTTTCTTCTATTTTTCTTTTCTCTAATTTTTTCTTAACTGGATAATTTAACATGGTTTTATTTTTAAAACTTTTACATAAAAATGACAACGGACATGAATCACAAAGTGGATTACCATTGGGTAGACAAATCAGTGCTCCAAGTTCCATTAAGCTTTCTGTAAAATCTCTTGTATTTTCTGGCATTATTTTCGATAATTTAAAAAAATAATCATCTCTTACTTTTTTATTCATGATATCTCTATCGTCTTCATAAATTCTTGTCATGACTCGTAATACATTTCCATCAATTGCTGGAGTTTTTAATTGATAAGCAATCGATCCAATGGAAGCAGCCGCATAAGGTCCAATCCCAGGCAATTTTTTTAATTCTTCATAATCTCTTGGTAATTCTTTCTTTCCTTGAAGAACTAAATATTTCGCGCATTTTTGGAGATTTCTCGCTCGACTATAATATCCTAGACCTTCCCATAATTTTAATAATTGATCTTCTTCTATGGCTGCTAAATCTTGTAATGTTGGTACGACTTTTAAAAATCGTTTGTAATATTCTTTTACTGCTTCTACTCTTGTTTGCTGTAGCATAATTTCCGATATCCAAATTTGATAAGAATCATTCGTTTTTCTCCATGGTAAATCTCTTTTTTCTTTTTGAAACCATTTTATTAATGGTTTCACTATTTGTTCTATTTCTACATTCATAATCTCACTTTTTATAGTGTATCATATTTTTTCTTTTTTTAATGATAAATTATAGTGTTATAAAGTGTAAATATGAAAGTATTACTTTTAATTTTTATCAAGATATTAATATATTCGAAAATGTAATATTAATTAACATTTTAAGAAATTTTGCAAAATTTTTATTAATCTACTTAGATAATATCATTTTTAAATTTATTTTATTCTTTATCATATATTCTAAAATTAGATTCTCTTTGAATTGCACTTCCATATTCAAAAATATAAGACATACCAAACAAAAATAAAATATATATAAATTGAGATAATTCAAATTCTACTTCTAAATCAATTGATGTAATCCATTCCATTAAGAAGCCACCAAATGTTGGTATTAAAATTGCTGCTAACATAAAGTAAGCAACTTTTTTAATAAAATGAACATTTTCTAGAGTAAATGGTGTGTCTCCTTGATAAATATTTTGAAATAATTTTTCTAAGTTTTTAAAAGTATAAAATAAAAATACTAAATATAGAATAAGAAACATAAAAGCAACTTCTATTAATGCTGTTAATGATAGAATTGTGTGATTTTTAGTAACTTCAAAAATTTTTCTAATCATTTCATGATTCGGATCTTCTATTGAAATTGATTTATCATTATAGCTTAATTCAATTTTCTTTTCTTCTAACTGATAAAAAATTCTTTCATCAAAAATAATGATTTCATTTTTTTCTAATTTCGTATTATTTGCTATCACTAAAGTTGTTATCATAGTAATTATTACTGCAATAATTGCACCACAAATTAATATTTTTCCAAATTTAGATAACATAAATATTGCTTTACTTATTTTTTTCATTTTTTGTTGTTTATCTTTATGGAATTGAATTACGTTTTGTTTTACTTCTTTATCTAATAAATCAATATCTATAAAATCTTCTTGTACTAAATCATTTATATTGCAATGAAAAATTTTACATAATTTTAATATATTTTCCATTTCTGGATAACTTTCTGAGCATTCCCATTTTGATACACTTTGTCTTGAAACTCCTACTTTTTCTGCAAGACGTTCTTGAGACATTTTTTTTCTAGTTCTTAGTGTTTTTAAATTTTCGCCAAATTTCATAATTTTTTTCCTTTCTTGTCTTGCATTTGATTTTACTATTTTTTTCTTTTTTTCTTCTACCAACTTTTAGTTGCACTTTATCTTTTTAAGAATTAATATCTAATTCATTTATTAATGGGATAATATCTATTACGGGTTCTTCATATGGATGAACTTTTTTTATAATTGCTAAAATTTTTTTTACATTAGTAATGTCACAAGTTGTTTCTAATTTTATTTCTTTTATAAATTCTAACTTATTTTTTTCTCCAATATAAGGTTTTGCTTTTTCATTTGGCTTAAAAGTTCCATGACATTTTGTTGAAATAGTACAGAAACTATAATTTCCTATTAACCCTGCACCATTTTTGCAAATTGCATTTCTTAAATCATCTACATTTTCTTCTGGAATAGTAACTGATATCTTTACTTTTGTTATATTTATATTCATTATTATATCTCCTCTTTTTTATTATTTGCATCAATTTTATTTTCATGAATTTTTTATCTTTATCTTTATTTTTTTAATTTCATGATATTATAATTTTAGAAAGAAGTATATATAATGAAAATATATAATAAAAATGAACTAGATCTTTTAGCAAATATTCTAAAAAATGATGGAGTAATTAGTGTCCCAACTGATACAGTATATGGATTATGTACTCAAATTTATTCAACAACTGCTTTTGAAAAACTGAAACATATTAAAAAACGTCCATCTGATAAACCTTTTCCTGTTATGTGTGCTACAAAAGAACAAATGAAACAGATTGCAATAATAGAGGAATGGGAAGAAAAATTAATCGATCATTTTATGCCTGGACCTATTACCTTAGTGTTAAATAAGAAATCCAGTGTACTTCAATATGTCAATAATAAAGGAACCAGTATTACAACAGAGTTTGCACTTCGAATAGCTCCTACAAAAGCATTAAGCAGCTTAATTTCAAAAGTAGGAAGTCCTATTTTTATGACAAGTGCAAATGAAAACGGAAAACCTAGCTGTCAAAGTATAGAAGAAATTATAAAAACTTTTCCTAATCTGGATGGAATATTAGAAGGAAATGTATCTTATGGAGAAGCAAGTACCATTGTTGATTGTACATCAAATAAAATTAAAATTCAAAGACAGGGTCCCATTTCAGAAGAACAAATTATGAAAATATTAAAATAAATTTATAAAGCTTTTACAAGCAATACTTTATTAGATAAAAAAAAATAAGCCATTCATTTTCTCTTAAACAATTGTAACTTTTAATTATTAATTATCCTAATCTGTCGATTATTTAATAGGTTTAAGAACATGATCAAGTCAGTGTTCGTAACAACTTAATAGATTATTATAATACTTTTTTAAAGTGACCATTTTCATAAGTGCTTTTTTAACACATAAGGAAAATTCTAAAAGCTCTATGCTTATTTTTTTATAAACCTTCTTTTCAAACAAGAAAAAATACCATATCAAGAGTTATATAGAATAAATTTGTAATATAAAACTCACACGAGGGTGTGAGTAATTTTCTCAATGGAGCGAATGGCGTAGATATCTACAACTTTTTTCACTTTTTAACGATTTGATATATAAAATATCAATCACTAGTAATATTTTAACACAAATTTATCTTAATGTCTCGGAAAAATATATATTTTATGCTATAATATATTACATGTAAAAAATCTATATATCAATATACAAGGAGGTGTTACAATGAATATAGTTTCTTTATTTAGTGGAGCAGGAGGTCTAGATTTGGGATTTGAAAAAGCTGGGTTTAAAACAATTTGGGCAAATGAATATGATCCTAAGATTTGGGAAACATTTGAAACAAATTTTCCTAATACTGTTTTAGATAGAAGAAGTATTGTTAATATTAAAGCTGAAGAAATTCCAGAATCAGATGGTATAATTGGTGGGCCACCATGTCAAAGTTGGTCTGAAGCAGGAGCTGGTAGAGGTATTAATGATTCAAGAGGAAAATTATTTTATGATTATATTAGAATTCTTAAACTTAAACAACCAAAGTTCTTCTTAGTAGAAAATGTGCCTGGAATATTGAATCCTAAACATAAAGAAGCTTTTGATGGTTTTATCAAAGAATTTACAAAAGCAGGTTATAATGTTAATTATCAATTAGTAAATGCAAATGATTTTGATGTTCCTGAAGATAGAAATCGTGTAATAATTGTGGGATTTAGAAAAGATTTAAAAAAGAAATTTATATTTCCATCTCCACAAGAAAAAAAGTTAACACTGAAAGATGCTATATCTGATTTAGGAGAACCTTTACCAGCTAAAGATAAAAACAAAACAAATGGAGATAATTTAAATTTTCCAAATCATGAATATTTTATTGGTAGCTATTCAACAATTTATATGTCTAGAAATAGAGTTAGAAGTTGGGATGAACCATCATTTACTATTCAAGCTGGTGCTAGACATGCACCAATTCATCCACAAGCTCCTAAAATGCAGTTTATATCACAAAATAAGAGAATATTTGTACCAGGGAAAGAAAATTTGTACAGAAGATTAAGCGTTCGTGAATGTGCTAGAATACAAACATTTCCAGATAGTTATATATTTAAGTATAATGATTTATCTGATGCATACAAGATGATTGGAAATGCTGTTCCAGTTAATTTAGCATATTATATTGCGTTAAAAATAAAGGAGGATTTATGCCAAGACAAATAACTAATCATTCTACTACGAATGGAAAAGCTTATGAATATGCTTGTGTTATTTCACTTCAAGAGATAGTATCTAAATATAGAAATGTAATAATTGAAGAAAATTCAAGTATGAAAATAGCAAGAGAAAGATTTAATAGTATATCTGAAAATGAAAGAAATACAATGTTAAAGTCTGCTAGTGCTGGAATAAATGCAATATTAACTATGGAGCCAAGAATAATAGAAGATGGTTCAGATGACTTGAAAATTTCATTGCAATCAGATGATGCAGGAATTAGTGGAGATGTAAGGGATGTACTTGTTATTAGAAAATCGATTGATTGGGAAATTGGTATTTCAGTAAAACACAATCATTATGCATTGAAACATTCAAGATTATCTATGGATTTAGATTTTGGAAAGAAATGGTTTAATATTCCATGTTCTAAAGATTATTTTGATGAAATAAAACCGTACTTTGAAGAGTTAAAACAATTAAAACAACAAAAAGTAATGTGGCGTGAAATTGATGATAAAGATAGAAAATTTTATGTACCAATATTAAAAGCTTTTATGGAAGAATTAAATAGAAAATATAAAGAATACGATTCTGAAGTTACTAAAAAAATGATAAGTTATTTAATAGGTATTAACGATTTTTATAAGTTAATCGGTATTGACTCACAAAGAATTACTAGAATTATACCTTTTAATATGTATGGTACTTTAAATCAAGCTGCTAAAGTTAATAAACCAGAACAAGAAGTTCAAATACTAGAATTACCAACACGCATAGTAGAATTAGACTTTAAGAAAAACTCTACAACAACATTAGAGCTTATAATGGATAATGGTTGGCAAATATCTTTTAGAATTCATAATGCAAGTAGTAAAGTTGAGCCTAGTTTAAAATTTGATGTTCAATTAGTTGGGCAACCAACTGCATTATTTGTTATAGATATGCCTTGGTAAATGGAGTGTGAAGTAAATGAGTGATACAATAATAGCAGCAATTATTACAGGAGTAGTTTCATTAATAGTTGGATTTGCTTCTGGCTATACATGCTGTATAAAGTTTAACAAAAAATACAATCAAAAAGCTAGAGATAATGCGACACAAATCCAAGTTGGTGATATAAATGCCAAGTAAAAATCAAAAAGCTGGTGATAATGCAACACAAATTCAAGCTGGTTTAATTCAAATTGGAATCGATGAAAAAAGAGTAAGAGAAATAATAAAAGAAGAAAATCAACTAGCATTAAAAGAAAAAAGCATAATAGCTGAAGAAACGGCTCTCAAAAGGCTAGATGAATATACAAATGTATTAGTTCCTAAATTAGTAAAAGCTGAAATGCTAGAAGCCTTTACTGATCCATCTATTCAAATTTTATTTAAGCAATCTGAAAAAACGGCTTTTTGTACTGATAGAGAAAAAGATTATGAGATTTTATCGGAATTACTTATTCATAGAATTAAAAGAAATGGCAATTATACAACCAGTGCTGCAATAGAAAAAGCAATTAATGAAGTAAATAATTTATCAGAAGATGCATTATTAGGATTAACATTATATTTTTCAATAGAAACATATACTCCTGTAACTGGCGATGTACGAAAAGGTTTATCTATCTTAGATAATTTATATGGTAAGATAATAAAAGATACTACAATAAATTTAAATGATGAATCTTGGATTGAGAATTTGGAAATTACTAATTCAATTAAAATAAATCCATTTTCTACTAGCAAAAAACTTGATGATTATTATTTTAGTGCTTTTAATGGATATGCTTGCTTAGGAATTAAAAAGGATTCTGAAAATTATAATAAAGCATTAGAGATATTAAGGTCAAATAATTTGCCATTAAATATATTAACGGAAAATATATTAGATAATAATTATGTCAGAATAGATAAATTAAATCTAAATGATTTTAAAAATATAAATTTACCTTTACAAGGAAGTTTAAATTTAAAATTAGATCTTAATGAAAAGCAAGAGGAAGCATTAAAGCAAATTACAGCACTTTATGAACAAAATGGTAGCATAAAAGAAAGATTTATTGAATTATTAAACTCATATAAATATATTCATGCTGTAATTTGTTGGTGGAACAATAATATGTTAAAAAAGTCTTTTACTATAACACCAATAGGAAAAGTAATTGCTCATACAAATGCTAAAAGTATAGATAATTCACTTCCTGATTTAAATTAAAAGATGATAAAGAGCATTACTTATCGCTCAATATCATCTTTTTCTATTGTAGGTTTATTTTTATTATTTGTATTTTTGTTGTCTTGAAGAAGATTGAAGTCTTCTTCATCTAAAGCTCCATGCTCATATAATTCTTTAGCAAACTCCATATATTTTTCTTTATCTTTATTTCTATAAATTCTATCCATAAGAAATTTAACAAGATTATAAATTAAATTTTTAAGATGTTTTACAGCAGATTTTAACAGACTGTTTTCTTCTTTTAAATCATTGATATTTTCATCTTTAGATTTGATTTTATCTTTCAAACTATCAACTTCAGAATTAAGTTCTTCATTGTTTTTTAATAATAATCTAATTCGATCACGATTGTTAAGAAGCTCACTTTCTACTTCTTTTAAAGTAACAGATAACTCTTGAATGCTTTCATATTCCATAATAGTTTTATCAATTAAATCAATGAAAACAATAGCTTTATCTCTATCGACTACATCTAAGACTAATTGGTTTTTAATTAACCCTTTAGTCTTTAAATTTTCAAGCATATCTCTAATTTCTTTTGTACTATTTTTTAAATTATCAGTTTTGTCTTTTGCTTTATTCAAAGTATTTTGATGTATTTCAAGAGATTTTTTCATCTTTTGATAGTTTTCCATTTCTGATATATGATAATCACGATTTCGACCTTTTAATTTAGGTTTTAACTTATAATTAGTATGATATTCTTTGTTGAAAGATTCCATACAACGAACTCTGATTTTATCTTGAATTTTTGTTAATGTTTCTTTAGTAAAGACATCAGATTTTCCAACTTGTTTAGACATACCATACTTATTTTTAACTTTAATTGGAACACCAATTATATGAAGATGTGGACTTGTTTCATTATAATGAATTATAGCACTTGCTATCTTAAAATCAGGAACTAATTCTTCTAAACTTTTAATTTGTTCTTCGAATACATTAGTCATTTTCTTTTTATAGTCCATATCTTTTGTACTCCAAAATTCCATATCTCCAAGTTCAATAATTATCTCACAAGCTAAATCCTTTTTGGTGTTATTGCTAACATGAGTGAAATAATCTTTTATCTTTCTATCATCACGAATTTGTTTATTATTATATTCAATTCTTGCTTCTTCAAACTCATCCTTATATAATTTTTTAACATCATTTACGATTGAGTTAGAGCCTCTAATAATTTCAATATCATACTCTCTGTCGTCATACTTTCTACAATTATGATTGTCACATTTTGATAGTCCTGCTACATTTTGAATAGCATTATTACTATTAGATGTTGTACCACTTAAATTAGATTTTGCACTTGCTTTACTATTATTTTTCTTATTTTTATCATTACTTAAATGGAAAGAGTATCCTAAACTAGGTATATAAATCATAGCTCCTTTCTTTGTGTGTTTTTAGCTATATTTTGTCTTTGACAAAATATTTAACCCCCTAGGAATTTTGTCATACTAACAAAATACGGGGGCTAAGGCTTGCCTTAGAATCCGAAAATTAACTATCGTTAATTTTATAAGTAGAAGAAATTAAGCATAGCTAATTTCTTCATCATATTCATATAATTCATTTAGTACTTTTTCATTAGCAGGTTTCACTGCAATAGGAGTAGGTTCTTTACTAAATATTACTGCATCAGCTTTATCAGGAATATACTTAAAAGCATTTTCTTCATCTACTTTGTATATTTCATTTTCTCCTTTCACATATAAGACACCAAAGTTGTATTCTTTCATCTCGAAATTAGGATCAAGATGTTTATAATCTTCTAAAGGAAATATTCTAATGATTGCCTTATTATCTTCAAGAAAATTAAAATAGAAAACTTGATTTTGAACATTGTAAGCAACTTCCATATAGCCAACATCATAGAATTGTTTTAATCTTATAATATGCTCACATACTTTATCATCAGGCAAATAAGTACTAACTCTTAGTGTTCCAACAACATTTCCAAATAGAACAGGTGTATTCACATCTAAATAGCCATTATCATATAATTCATTCATTGGCTTATAAATTGTTTCTCTAAATTTAACAAATTCAACTAAATATAATTTGTGCAATTTCTTTAAAGTGATTTCATCAACATATCTCATAACAAAGCCTGCTTTTTCTTCACGAGTGAAGTCTTTCCAGCACCTATTTACTTCTTTGTATTTATCTGGATATTTTACTTTATTAATAAAATCTATATCTCTTTTGACTAGAATATCTTCTGGAGTAAAACGAAGTTCATCACAGACTTCTGTTTCAGATAGTTTAATTTCTAAATCTTCTATATTTTGTTGTATAGTTTTTATTTCTTTATTGCATTCTTCTAAAGTAAAGACCTTATTGATATATGCTTGTTTAATTCTTTCAAATTTTTCCTTTTGTTCTTTAAGTTCTTTTTCTAATTGTTCTTTAGGATTTTCGATTTTTTGTTTCATCATAGGTAAGAAGAATTGATTAACTACTGAATCATATTCTACTATTTCATCTATGAAGTCATTCATAAAGTCTTCAATTATTTCTTCTTTAATTGTGCATTTACACTCCGAACAATAATAGTAGTAATAGACATTGCCATTTTTCTTTTTCGTTGCCTTACCACCTAAAATACGATTACATTTAGGACATTTTAGTTTTTGTAAAAATATATAAGTTAGATTTCTTTTATAAGCTCTAGAATTGTTCTTCTTTTGATGTTGGCACTCTTCCCATAATTCTTTAGATACAATAGGTTCAACTACATTTTTATAGTAAGTGGGATGGCTTGTTCTTTTACCATGAACAAAATCTCCTTTATACACTTCATTTTGAAGAATATTAACGATTGTAGAATCTCGCCAATTTGTTTTACCTAATACTTGTTCTTCGTTAAATAAATTACTTATCTTTTGATAGGAATAACCATTGTGATATAAGTCAAAGATTCTAACTATTATATCCTTTGTTGTATGGTCGATTACTAATTTTTTATTTTCGTGTTTATAACCTAAGCAAGCTCGGTGGGGAATATGACCTTCTTTTATTGCTCCAGCAAGTCCATCTTTCGTTCTTTCTGATGTTCTTTCAATTTCATTTTGAAAAACACTCATCATTATTCTTGAAACCATTCTTCCATTAGCATTAGCTGTATCAATCTTTTCATTAACGAAAGCAAGGTCAACATTGTATTTCTTAGAATAATCCATAAGTGCTTCCCAATCTTTCATGCTTCTAGTAAGTCTATCCATTTTATAGGCAATAATCATGTTTATTTTGCCATTTTTACCATCTTCTAACATTATTTCAAACTCTGGTCTATGATTACCTGTTTTAGCACTAATACCTGCATCAGTATAGTAATCTATAATTTCATAATCATTACATTTACAATAAAACTCTAATCTTTCTTTTTGTTCAGGTAATCCAAAACCATCACGAACCTGATCTTCTGTACTAACCCTTAAATACAAACCACATACTACTTTTTCTCCTTTTTCATTCAATTCTAATTTCATCTCCCTTTCTTATTTTAAATTCAAAAAAGAGAAGTAAAGGTACTACTCAAAATAATACTTTCACTTCTCTAAACTACATTGTAAGACCCTTGGTAACTAGGTTACCATCTATGTTAATTATACAACTTTTGCCTTAAAATGTCCATCACCTGAGAAGCTTGGTATTACTTGATATTGTTAAGATAATTTTCTAATTCTGTTAATTTTATCTTGTTTGATAAATTCTTAATATAAATATCATTAGAAAAATTAAATGCAAGAAATGTTATGTCTTTTATGATAATTCTATGAGGTTCTACATATTGCAAATTAGATTTATCAATTTTACGAATACTACCATTAATAAAAGTAGGAGTAGTCTTACAAAAATTACAAATAAATTCTAACCTTTGTTTTAAACCTTTTTCCATTTCAATTTCTTGCTTAATAATATTAATCATAAACACCATCCTTCCTTTAGGATGATTTCTTTGTAACAACAAAAAAACCAATCTTTCGATTGATTTCTATATATCAATGTCCGAAAAGTTCGAACAGATTCGTCAATGGAGCGAATCACATACAAGTTACGAACTTTGTTCTCTTTCTAAAAAGATTATATATGAATTGATATTAAATTTCAATGGGAGTATAGAAAAAAAATGTGATTTATGTTAAAATATTTTAATTAGAAAACATTATCAGTTTTTTAATGTATGCAATAAAAGGAAGAAGGTAAATTATGAATAAATTAAGTGAATATAAAGAACATGAAATTAAAGTCTTAGAAGTTGATATTAATACTCTAGTTAAAAAACTTGAAGAAATAGGAGCAAAAAAAGTTTATGATGATGTTAGAACCATTATTGCACTAGATACAGAAGATAAAAATTTTTTAAATCAAAAAGATAAATTAATAAGAGTTACAGATGAAGGAAGTATAAAAGTTACAATGCATGTTCATCAAAGTCAACCAGACATAAAAGCAGGAATTAAATTCAAAACAAGTAGGTTAAAGGAAACAATGGACTTCTTTCATGAAATGGGATTAGATCCAATAAGTAAAGTGAGAGTACCAAGAATTTCTTTTGAATTAGGTAAAATTGATTTTGATATTGATTGTTTTCCTGCAATTCCACCTTTTTTAGAAATTGATATAGAGAACATTGACCAAGAAGGTTATACTGTAGAATCATTATTAAAAACGTTAGGTCTTGAAAATAATAAAGTAGTTGTAATGGGAACAGAAGATATACATAGAATTTATGGTATTGATTATTTTGAAGTCTACAATGCAGATTGTTTTGATAAAGAAAATACAAATATTAAAAAAGTATAAATGTCATAATAATTATTGAAGGGTATGGGATATCCCATAAATTGAAAACGTGCGGGAGTAGGTTTTCAGTGCTGGCTAGGACATAATAATCCATTTGTCCTCACACATTTTTAAAGTTAAATTATAAAGGACTGCTTGTTTTACAGTCCTATTTTCATACATAAATTAGTTCCTTTAAGATAATTTCTTCAGCAATGTTTTTGTAATTATTCATTAGTTTTACCCATTCAATTTGGTTATCCATTTTGCTTTTTTCAGACAGTAATTTATCAGACTTTTGGTATTGGTCAATTAAATAATCTAGTCTATTTTCTGCTTCAATACTGACTGAAACAAGATGATTTGTTAGTTCATTTGTCATTAAAAGTGTTGTATATATTGGTTTATTATTCTTTTTTAGATAGTTAAGTCTTAAATAACCATACTTGTTAATTTTTTCATTATTTTGTTTTTCAATAGTCAAGTTTGGTAATAAATAATCACCAACGTTTATATAAATTAGTTCAATTTTTTATCTCTCCATTTCTTTATTTTTAATATTTTTCTCATAAAAATCTACCGATTTCGTTTTGCTATTGTATTTAAAATAACCTTGTTCATTATTTTTATCTACAACTTTAATAGTAAATCTATCAATTAAAAATAAATCAAACTTGCCAATAGATAATTGCTTTTTTAGATAATCAAGAACTTTAAATTGTTCTATAGTATCTACTTGATTCTTTAAAATATTTTCTTTTGTTAATTGTTTCATTACTAACTCCTTTCACTTTTAGTTTGCTTTGACTACTTCTTTTTTGGGTACTAATAATAGAAAATCTTTAGAAACATTTCCCTCAAAATAAGGACAACCGATTATACCATCTACATAGAAGTGACTATGTGCTTTAGCAAAAAAATCATCTACAAGTCCAGTCGGATATTCATTTCTTTTCATTTTTAAAATTGATAAAACATCATAATCTGCTTTCTTGATTTCTAGTTCTTCTTTTGTTATTTGATTTAGATATTTGATTCCAACATTATCATTTTTTAAAACAATATATAAGTACTTTATAAACTCATTGCTGCTTTTGGTGATAAATTCATCTGTAAATTTTATATATTTAATTTCAATATTGTAGTTATCATCTCTTGTGATTTCTATCCCAGATATAAGTCTATGAATCATATCTCGTTTGGCTTCTCTTGATAGTAAATTGTAGAAAAAAGTGAAGTTCATCATCTTAGCATTCTTGAATACTAATTTGTCATCTTCTTTTTTACAATCTAATTTTTTTAATAGTTCTGTTGTATATTCTTTTGATTCATTATCTGGATCAAGAGTCATTTTCTTTTTATTTAATTTCTCAATTTCTTTTTTGATAACATCATTTTTGTGGTTAATCGTCTCAACATTTAATGTCGAACTTAAATATAAATCTATCAATCTTTTTTCTTGTACTTTTAACTTTTCAATCGCTTTTTCTATCTCTTTTACATCATTACTTTTTGTAGAATTACAAGTAATAATTTCGTTATTTGTTCCCATCATAAAGATAGTTAATTCTTCTAAAACACGCCTTAATTTAACTTCTATTTTCTCGGTATTATAATGAAGTCCATAGCCACTACAATTATGATTTTTACATCTTAAATGGTAATAAATTTTTTGTTTTCCATTTGGATATTTAAAAGATTCAGAGGAAGCCATAATACTACCACATATCGGACATTTTACTAATCCTGAAAATAAATGAATAAACTCTCCATAGTTTGAATGCTTATTTTTTACTAATACATTTCTAGTAGCATTCCAAGTTGTTTCATCAATAATTGGCTCACAATAGTCTTTTACTCTTAAAATATCTTGTTGCTTTCGCTTATACTTTCCATATTCAAATACACCAATATAAATAGAATTAGTAAGTATTTTATAAACTCTATCACTTCGCCATTTACCAGTCTTTAAATAAGCATTGTTATCTTGCATAATTATAGCAATGCCTCTAGTAGAATGTCCTTTTTGGCAAAGTTTAAATATTTCTTTAACAACTTGGGCTTCAATTGGCTCTATTTCTAAATGTCCTGTATCTTTATTTCTAATATAGCCATAAGGTGCTTTACTAGGGTGAACATGCTCTAAAGCCATTTCTTCCATAGCTCTTTTTGTTCTTGCTCCAATTTCTTTTCTTTCTCTTTGACCGAACACTAGATTCATACCAAATATCATTTCCCCATTAGCAGTAGATACATCATAAGGCTCGAGTATTAACTCAATTTTAACATCGT
>CAOJNP010000004.1 GCA_948439995.1 uncultured Erysipelotrichaceae bacterium
ACAAGTAAGACAGATTGGATCATGGTATCAAGACGAAGCCTGGTTTGTCTATACTACTGAACCTTGGTTTATACGTGGTCATGAGTTTCTTGGTGGAGCTTGTGTTGGAGTGTTTGCTTTGGGTCATTCTCTTGGTAGTATGTTTTCATGGGCTGGTTTTCGCGTCGTGCTAGCGCTTTAGCGCTAACTCTGCTTTTGTAAAATTAAATCGAAGAAGTGGATTAAAATTAAAAGAAAAATCTATGAATGTTTGAAGCCTTTCGCTCCCTTTTTGGCGAAAGGCTTTTGCAGTTTTCTACCAGCGTTAGCTGGTAAAAAAAGTATGCGCTTTTCCGTTTTGGGAAAAGCGCATGTAAATTTTTTTTTCTACGAAGAGTTCGATTTAATTTGACATTTTTCGCAAATAACAATATAATTTGAATAGGAAGGAATAGAAAATATTTTTTCTAAACCTTTCTTCAATTACAGGATTTAAAATATAATATTGGTTTTCAAAAAGTCTCAAAAAAATCGTCCTGTTTTTGAGTAGTAAGATGTAATATCAAATGTTTTTACATTTGGTAGTGTTATAAGAGTTGGTAGTTTTTACTAGCTCTTATTTCATCCTTTTGGAAAAATTCTTTGTTTTTCAAAGTTATGGTCGAATTCTTCCAAGTCAATTTAAATGAATTTTAGCAGTACATGATTTTTGTATTGCTTTTTTTTGGAGGTAAATGATGAGTAAAATTTATGAAAAATATCTTGCATTAAAAGAAAGTGATCCAGATAAATTATATTTATTTCGTTGTGGAAACTTTTATATCTTTTTAGCAGATGATGCTGATTTTATTAATAATTATGTTGTATTAAAACGAACAAAATTTTCAAAAGAAGTGATGAAATGTGGTTTTCCCGTGGGAAGTAAAGAAGAATATTTAAAAGTATTTGAACATCAAAATTTAAAAATTGAAGTAATTGAAAATCCATTGTTGCCAGTAGAAATTAGTGAACGAGAAAAATTTGTTGTAAATTATTTAAAAAATATAGAAATCAATATGCTTACACCGATTGATGCAATTAATAAATTAAAAGAATTACAGGAGATGTTTTATGAATCATAAAGAAGAAACAAAAACTGTAGAAGATTTAATTATCTATAAGCAATATATTGAATTAATTTATTATACCGAAAATATATTAATGAAATATCCAAAATGTGAAAGATTTGCATTAGCAAGTACGATTAAAAATGCTACTTATGAGGGAATGCGATGTGTTATAAATGCATTTAAAGAATATAATCGTGATCAAAAATTATCGAATTTAAATCATTTAGATACGACTTTAAAAATGATTAAAGTTATGATCAGAGTATCTTACAAAAAAAGATATATTAATGCAAAAAATTATACAGCATGGGGGAAAAAACTGGCTAATTTGGGTAACTTGCTTGGAGGATGGATGAAATCATGCCTAAAACAATAAGAAATGTTTATGATGAAAAATTAACATTTATTAAACTTTTAGAGGCTCATGAACGCGCAAGTAAAAATAAAAAAAATCATAAAGATGTGATTTTATTTGAAATGGATTTAGAAAGTAACATTGCGAATTTATTACATAAAATAAAAACAGGAACTTATCGTATGGGGAAATATCATGAATTTTATGTGTATGAACCAAAGCAAAGACTGATTAAAGCACTACCTTATGTTGATCGAATTGTGCATCAATGGTATGTAGAAGAATTTATAAAACCATATATGGCACCCCGATTTATTTTTACTAGTTTTGCATGTATTGAAGAAAGAGGTGCCCATAAAGCAGTGGATTTTTTACAGAAATATATGAGAATAATGAAACGAAATTATGGCAATTATTATATTTTAAAATGTGACATCAAAAAATATTTTTATAATATTGATCGTAACATTTTATTTCAAATTTTATCTCGTTATATTTCGGATAAAAAATTACTTGATTTTACAAAGTTATTATTATTTGATGAACCAGAATCTATTGGAATTCCAATTGGAAATTACACGAGTCAGTATTTTGCCAATATTTATTTAAATGAATTAGACCATTATGTGAAGGAGAAACTAAGAGTCAAATATTATTTAAGATATATGGATGATTTTATTTTGCTTTGTAAAACAAAAGAAGAAGCAAGAGAATATAAGAAGATTCTTGAAGAATTTCTTTCTTTTAAATTACATTTAGAATTTAACAAAAAAACTAGATATTATCCAAATAGTATGGGAGTAGATTTTTGTGGATATAAAGTTTTTGAAACACATCGTTTAATACGAAAAAGAAGTAAAGATAAAATGCGACGTCACATTAAAAAGTGGAATAAAAAGTATCGTTTAGGAACTTTAGATTTAAAAGAAGTAGAACAAAGTTGGAATGCGTGGCTTGGACATATTAAACATGCAAATTGTTATACTCTTCAAAATCGTTATCATGATTTAATGGAGTTTCGAGACATCTTTTAGGAAATTTTGTCAAAATCATTTTTATTCTTTTAAAAGAGTGATACATTTTTTATGGTGAATAAAATGAATTTATATTATCAAAATGAGACACTTTTTATTGATGTAAATGGTATTTTAGATGAAGAACATATGAAATATTTAAAACGAAAAATCTTTCGAATTGTAGATGATTATGATATTAATCATATTATTCTTAGAAGTTATCCTAATAATTTAGAATATAAAAAAATGTTTCAGCAAATAAAAAAAGAATATAATCAAAAATATACGGGATATTTTGTCATAAGATAATTTAATTTGTCTTTCTTTTATCCCTTAATATGATTTTAGTAATATTTTTCTAAATATATAGTATGCTTTTTTCTTTCATGTAGTAAGAATTCTTAGAGTGGTTTCGCAGAAATTTATTAAATTATTTGAAAATTTAAATTTTAATGTTATATTTATTAGGGATTACGATAAGTGGTTTGTCTATACTACTGAACCTTGGTTTATACGTGGTCATGAGTTTCTTGGTGGAGCTTGTGTTGGAGTGTTTGCTTTGAATCATTCTCTTGGTAGTATGAATTCATGGGCTGGTTTTCGCGATAGTAACTATGATAAATAAAGTTTAAAATTAATTTACGAATTAATAAAGAATTGTCATAGAGTTGTAATTCCATTTCTTCGGAATAAATACATTTAATTATTAAAACAAGATTAGTAAAAATATTCGAACTTTTTGTTTTATATTTTACTTTGTTTCATGGGATTATAACAAAGGTTTGTCTATACTGCTCAGCCTTGGTACACTCGTGGTGGTGTGTTTTCAGTCGGCATTGGTGCTGGAGTGTTTGCCATTCATCCTAATCATGGTAGAGTGGATCTGGCTTATGGTTTTCGCGATAGTAACTATGATAAATAAAGCTTAAAATTAATTTACGAATTAATAAAGAATTGTCATAGAGTTATAATTCCATTTCTTCGGAATAAATACATTTATTATTAAAACAAGATTAGTAAAAATGTTTGAACTTTTTGTTTTATATTTTATTTTGTTTCATGGGATTATAACAAAGGTTTGTCTCTACTGTTCAGCCTTGGTTTCTCCGTAGTGGTGGTCATTTTATTGGATTGGATGCCGGAGTGTTTGCCATTGGTCGTGCTTTTGGTAGTGTGGATCCAAACATTGGTTTTCGCGGTTTTATACTATGATAATTTAATTATGACAAATAAGTTTAAGGATTTAATTCATTTTAGAAGAAAATAAATTCATAAAAAAATAAGGTATAAACAAAATACCTTATTTTTTCTTTTTCTATTCTTTTAATAATTTTTCAATAAACATGGTTGATGGAACATCGCCTGTTGCATTTAAACATGTTGCTGGAGCATCAATGAGCCATGCAATAGTTGTTAATAATATATAAGCTGAAGTTGGAAAACCAAAAATAGATAATATTAATAATTCACTAATTAAACCACCTGATGGAATTCCTGACATTGCCATGCAAATAAATGTTGCAAGTAAGAGTGTGATTAGTATATTTGGAAGTGTAAAGAAATTTTTTCCATAGATTGCGAATAAAAACATTACTTTTAAAACAGTTCCCATACTTGAGCCTTCCATGTGAGTAGCAGCACCTAACGACATACTAACACTACTTATTTCGTTTTTCACTTTTAATTTTTTTGCAGCTTCAATATTGATTGGTAGTGTTGCAAGAGAAGAACAGGTAGCAAGTGATGTAAAAGCAGAACTTGAAATGTGTTTCCAAAGATCTTTTACTCCATTTTTTCCTCTACTTAAAACCGCATATAAACTATAGAATAATGCAAAATAAATAACACATGCAATTAAATAAATGACGAGATAAGATGCATAGGAACCGATCAATTCGGGACCCATTTCTGCAATGAGATTTGCAAAGTAAGCACAAATTCCAATTGGAGCATAATACATAATGATATCAATTACTTTTAGTAAAGCCTCATTTCCACCTTCTAATAATCTTTTTACGGTTTCCCCTTTTTCTTTTGCAGCAGCAACGCCAAAACCTACTAAGCAAGAGAAAATAATCAGTGGTAATAAATGTTTTCTTGATAATAATTCTGAGAAATCTGAAACAGTAATGGTTTCAACAATTTTTTCTTTGATATCAATATTTTCTACTTCTAAGTTTTCAGTTGGTATAGGGTTGTCTATTTTTGGTCTCGCAAGTGAGAGTGTTCCCATCATGAAGATAGAACTAATTAAACTTGTTGTTAAAAATACAATAAGTGTTGTGCGTACAATTTTACCAAATTTCTTTCCTGAACCAAATTTTGCAATGGAACTTGATATTAAGAAAAAAACAAGCGGTACTACGATGGTAAATAATAAATTGATGAAAATATCTCCTAAGGGTTTGATGATGCTTACTTGTTCTTTTAAGAAAATTCCGAGTAAACATCCAATTATCATGGCAATAATTAATACAATTGATGATTTCCATTTGATTTTTATCTTTTTCATAAAAATACCTCCTAGTTTCATTATATCGATACTTTTTTAAAAATAGAAAGAAAAATTGACATTTCTTGACATTTTTCTTTTTTTTCTTGAAACAGGAATTTAATTTTTCATAAAAGAATAAATTTTCTTTAGAGAATTCAAAGGAAAAGTCTTGAGAATTTTCTTCTATTTTGATAAAATACAAGTGGCTTTTAGTAAGCAAATAGACATGTGAAAGGGAAAAAGGAATTCGAGTGCCGAAGAGGTGAATTTCTTTTGTTGATCTTTACAGGTGAAAAACGAAGGAGGATTTATTATGGCCGTAGTTTCTATGAGTAACCTTTTAGAAGCTGGAGTTCATTTTGGACATCAAACAAAACGTTGGAATCCAAAAATGAAACCTTATATCTTTGCTGCAAGAGAAGATATTTATATTATTGACTTGCAAAAAACTGCAGAAAAATTGGAAATTGCTTATCAAGAAGTAAAGACAATTGCAGAAAATGGTGGAACATTCTTGTTTGTAGGAACTAAAAAACAAGCAAGTGAAGTATCCAAAGAAGAAGCAGAAAGAAGTAATTCATTTTATGTAAATGAAAGATGGCTTGGAGGAACGCTTACCAATTTCCGTACAATTAGAAGAAGAGTAAAACGTTTAGAAGAAATTGAAAACATGGAGAAAAATGGAACATTTGAAGTGTTACCGAAAAAAGAAGTTATCGGACTTAAAAAAGAATATGAAAAATTAAATCGATTATTGTGTGGAATTCGTGGAATGGTAAAAATTCCACAAGCATTGATTATTGTTGATCCAAAAAAAGAAATCAATGCGATTCGTGAAGCAAGAAAATTAAATATTCCAGTATTTGGTCTTGTTGATACCAATTGTGATCCAGATGATGTTGATTTTGTAATACCTGGAAATGATGATGCAGTTCGCTCTGTAAAAGTTGTTTTAGGTGTTTTAAACAATGCTATTTGTGAAGCAAATCATTTAGAAATGGTAGATTATGTAACAGAAGAAGATAAGAAAAAAGCTATAACAAAAGAAAATACTACCGAAGAAGTAAAACCAATTATGGAGGAAGCTTTAAAAGAAGATCAATCAGTAAAAGAAATGGCAGCAGCAGAAGAAGAAATCAGTGATTTATCGAGAAAAACATTAGCAGAATTAAAAGCCATGGCAAAAGAAGCAAACATTAAAGGTTATAGTACCATGAAAAAAGATGATTTAATTGCATCTTTATCAAAATAATTGGAGGGATATTTATGATTACCGCTGAAATGGTAAAGAATTTAAGAGAAACAACTGGTGCAGGCATGATGGATTGTAAAAAAGCACTTGCAGAATGCAATGGAGATATGGAAGCTGCTGTCGATTATTTAAGAGAAAAAGGAATTGCCAAAGCGAATAAAAAAGAATCTCGTATTGCAGCAGAAGGTTTATCAAATATTTTTATTGATGGAAATAAAGCCATCATATTAGAAGTAAATTCTGAAACAGACTTTGTAAGTAAAAATGATGAATTTAAAGAAATGATTGAAGAAATTGGGAAAACAATTTTAAGTGGTAATGCAACTACTTTAGAAAGTGCTTTAGAACTTCAAACAAAAGAAGGAACAATTCAAGATTTAATTGTTTCTAAGACTGCTAAAATAGGAGAAAAATTATCTCTTCGTCGATTTGAAGTTTTAGAAAAAGAAGACAATGAAGTATTTGGAGCTTATTTACATTTAGGAGGTAGAATTGCAGCATTATCTGTTTTATCAAGTACAACAGAAGAGATTGCCAAAGATGTTTCTATGCAATCTGCAGCAATGAGTCCAAAATATGTTTTCCGTGAAGAAGTTCCAGCTGATGAAGTAGAAAGAGAAAAAGAAATCTTAAAAGAACAGGCAATGAATGAAGGAAAACCTGAAGAAATTGCTATGAAAATGGTAGAAGGAAGACTTCATAAATTCTTCAAAGAAATTTGTCTTAGTGAACAAGCTTTTATTAAAAATGGCGATATGGATGTTGCTACTTATGTAAAAAATCATGGTGGTACGATTAAAAAAGTAGTTCGTTATGAAGTTGGCGAAGGAATGGAAAAAAGACAAGATGATTTTGCACAAGAAGTTATGAATCAAGTGAATGGAAATTAATTTTGACACTTTCTTAGGAAAGTGTCTTTTTAGATGAATTGCTTTATGTTATACTTTATTTAAGTGAGTGATTTAGATGAAAGTAGAAAAAAAACCAATGTCAATGACTCAGAAAATAATTTATGCCCTTTGTTTTATTGGATTAATATGGGCTTTTATTTTTTTGGGAACAAGAAATTATAAAGTAAAAGAATTAACCGATTCAGAATTATTTAGTAAAGAATATAAAACCATTTCTGAAAATAATTTATTTCAAGTTTTCAATTCTTCGGAAGCATTAACATTTTTAGAAAAAGGAACTGGAATTTTATTTTTCGGTTTTCCAGAAAATAAATGGAGTAATAGTATTGCAGAAATGTTACATGAAGTTAGTTTAGAACAAAACTATTCCATTTCTTATTTTAATTTTTTAGAAGAACGTCAAAGTCGTCATGATAATTATATTGGTATGATTCGTGAAATGGATGATTATTTAAGAAGTGATGATGAAGGAAAACTAAATATATATGCTCCTATCATTGTTTCTGTAATTCATGGAAAAGTAATCTATTTTGATGATCAATTTACTTTTGTAAATAATCATTTGGATCCAAAAGATTATTGGACTGCAGAAAAAAAAGAAGAGTTTATGAATCGTTTGCGTCACATCATAAATGAATTAAAAGCGGTAGAAAAATGAGTTCGTTTCAAAAAAATATTTTCACCAAACAACAAATCTTTTTTTGTATTTTTTCTGTTTTCTTTTTTCTTTTTCTTCTTTGTGGTGATTGGATTGTTACAAGATTTATTCCAGTTAATCCCAATCAAGAATATTTTTTAAATTCTAAATTAGAACAAGATGATTTGATTGAAATTTCCCTAGAAGAAGCATTTCATCTCATTTTAAGCGAAGAGCAAATTAATTTATTATTTATAGAAAAAGAAAAAATTAATTCGGTCGAAAAAATGAAACATTTAGAATCTCTTTATTTTGTAGATTTAAATACTATTCATCAAGATGAAAAAACATTTTTAACTTTTCGAGAAAAAATTCCAGAAATAAAATTGGAACAATCGAGTTTTTTTTCCTTTCAAAATGGTGAATTAAAAGAATATTATGAAGTAGTCAGTGAAAAAAATGATACCATAAAAGAATCGTGATTTTAGTTGCGAAAGTTTTATTTCTTCGATATAATATAATGAAGAAATAGATAATAGAAAGAGAGCTTTTTTATGAAAAATGATGCTGAACAAAAATTTAAAAAAACGTTGGAAGCTTTGGATATTAAATTAATAAATATACGCGCTGGACGTGCAAACCCTGCTATGTTAAATGGAATTCAAGTGGAGTATTATGGAACGCTAAGTCCCATTAGTTCTTTAGCGAATATTACGGTTCCAGAAGCAAGACAGCTTTTCATTAAGCCTTTTGATAAAAGTGTGTTAAAAGAAATTGAACGAAGTATTAATGAAGCAAATATAGGGATTACCCCTATTAATAATGGAGAAGTAATTATTCTTACGGTTCCAGAATTGACAGAGGAAAGAAGAAAAGATTATGTAAAACAAGCCAAAAGTATTTGTGAAGAAGCAAAGGTTGCAATACGTAATATTAGACAAGAAGTAAATAATGATATTAAGCATGCGGAGTTACCAGAAGATCAAGAAAAACAAGAATTACTAATGATTCAAGATCTGGTTAATGAATATAATAAATTAATTGAGGATAAACTAAAAGAAAAAGAAAAAGAATTGATGAGTTTTTAAAGATTTATTTTAGAATTCACAAAAAATAAATTTTGTGGTAGACTATTAGGTAGTATAGATGATTTGGTGATATTATGAATTATAAAAATATAATGAAGAAAGAAACAAAAGTAATTGCTTATGTTGTCATTTGCTTAACACTTGTTGTAGTAGGTGTTAGTTATGCAATGTTTTTACAAGTTGATAAAAATACCGAAAATCAAGTAGTTGAAACAGGTTCTTTGGTGATTACATATCAAAATGGAAATGGTGAAAACATTGGTGAAGGAGATGTTATTACTAGTAGCTCTTGTTTAGAACCAATGAGTGATAGTGATGCATCTATTATGACAGATTGTTCTTATAAATTAAATATTTTAAATAAAGGTAGTCTACCAGCAAGTTATAAAATTGTTATGTATAATAATGTTTCTGAACTTCCAAGTGGGAAAACATTTGTTGATCATAGTTTAATTCGAGTAGGATTAAAAAAAGGAAATCAAACATTGGAGTCTATAGGTACTTATACATTAGGAGACATTAATAAAACGCCAGAAACAGCTTCTTTAAGTGGTCAAAATAATTATAAATATATTTTGGATGAAGGAACCTTAGAAGCAGGAAGTGATATTTCTTATAGTGTCCAAACATGGATTAATGATGCACTTGCCACAGCAGCAGTAAGTGGTCAATATGTTTATTTAAAAATTGATGTAAAAAGCGTAGTTACAGAAAATGCTCCCATTACAGAAGACAATGACTCTGGTTTAGAAAATCCAGCATAATAGCACGATAAGTGCTTTTTTTCTGGAAAAATTGTTGCGAAGAGGATTATCTGGTGATATAATTTTGGTAGCAGAAGGGAGGGAAAAATATGACAAAAGTTGTAGTAACAAATGGAAATATTGATGGAGCTTTAAAAAAGTTTAAAACCAAAGTTGCTCGAAGTGGTGTCCCTTCTGAATTGAAAAAGAGAAAACACTATGAAAAACCTGGAGTAAAAAGAAGAGAAGCAAAAAAAGAAATGATTCGTAATGCGAAGAAACATAAAAATTATTAGAAATGGGCATCCATTTCTTTTTTTTTCATATAATTTATTGGTGAAGAAGATGCAATTAGTGAATAAAGTACGCAGTTTTTTAGTTGATCAAAATTACTATATTGATATTTATGAAAATAATATTCACATTTTTCATTACATTGATATTATGAAATTACAAAACGAAGAAATCATTTTACAAATGGATGGATTTCGTCTTATTTTAACAGGAGAAAATTTTCGAGTAAAACGATTAGAAAATCGGGAAATATTAGTTTCTGGTTTACTTAAAAATATAGTTTTTGAGCGATGAAGAGATTTATTTGGATTGAAGTAGAAGCTTACGAACCTAGTAAAGTTCTACTAAAGTTATTTAAGCAAAATATCAATGTATTAGATGTACAATATTTAAAACATGGTCTTCGCTTTCAAATGGATGCATCACAAGTAAAAAAATTAAAAAAAATAGTTGGGTATCGATTTCGCAAAATTCATGAAAGTGGAATTTATGCTTTTTTCGATTATTTTAAGCAAAAATGGCTTATTTTTGCAGGTCTCATTTTATTTTGTTTTTTTCTATTTCTTTTGTCTCATATTATGGTATCGGTTCAAGTGATTCATTCTAATAAAGAAATTCGTGAATTGGTAACAAAAGCTTTGGATCAATATGGAATTCGAAAATTAACATTGAAAAAAGATTTTGGTGAGATATCTCAAATTAAAGAGCAAATATTAAAAGATTTTCCGGATCAATTAGAATGGCTAGAAATTGAAGTGAGTGGTATGAAATATGTCGTTCGAATTGAAGAAAGAATAATTACAAAGCAAGAACCGAAAAAGGAAAGATGTCATTTAATTGCAACAAAGTCTGGAATTGTAAAAAAAATGATTTTTTCTGTTGGGGATGCCAAAGTTGCAGTAAATGATTTTGTAAAAGAAGGGGATATTTTAGTAAGTGGAGAATTGATTGCCAATGAAGTGGTAACTGGTAATGTTTGTGCTACTGGGGAAGTTTTTGGAGAAGTTTGGTATACAACCAATGTTAGTATTCCTTTGAATTATGAAGAAAAAGAAGAAACGGGAAAAGTTCGTTATAATTTGGAATGGTCAAAAGGTTCGTTAAATCATTTGATCTTTCGTCCTCGTTTAAAAAATTATGTAGATGAAAAAAAAGAATTGTTTTCTTTGTTTGGAATTCCGATCTCGTTTGTCAAACAAAAAGAAGTAAATGTAACTCCAAAAGTTTATACAGAAGAAGAAGCTTTAGAAAAAGCATTACAATTAGTGGATGAAAAATTTAATATGAAATTGAGTGAAAAAGAAGAAATATTGTCAAAAAATGTTTTGAAAAAACAGGTGAATAATAGTACAATGGAAGTAGAGGTTTTTGTGTCTATAATCGAACAGATTAGTGGACAAGTCGAATTCCAGGAGAACAAAGAAGAAGGTTAGAGTTATGATACTAAATTTATTCACCAATGCAATTGCAAAAATTTGGCCAATGTTAACAATTTTTTTGGTTGTTATTATTGCCATTCGTGTTTCTTATTTACGGATCAATCATGAAAAGTTTGTGTTTTATCGTGAATTTTGGAATCTTATTTTTGTAATATATGTTTTAATTTTATTTCAATTATTAACAGATTCTGAAGTAAATACAACAGGTGGGTTAAATTTAGTTCCTTTTACAGAAATGTTTCGCTATAAATTAGGAAGTCCTTTATTTTATTCTAATGTCATTGGCAATATTGCTATTTTTGTACCATTTGGATATTTTGTCTCTAGCTATATTCATGCTAGTAAAATCAGCCATATTTTATTTATTAGTATTATAAGTAGTTTTACAGTCGAGTTAGTTCAGCTTCAAATCGGACGTAGTTTTGATGTTGATGATATTATTTTAAATGTAGTTGGAGCAGTTATTGGTTTTCTTCTTTTTATTGCATTAAATGCAATTAAAAAACATTTACCACGTTTTTTTCAAAGTGATGTTTTTTATAATTTGATTTGCATTTTGTTTTGTCTGATCTTTTTAATTTATTTTACAAAAATTATGGGATTAGGGTGGTTTTAATGGATTCCGTTTTGATTAATGATGAATATGGTTATCAAAATTATGATTATTTACATGATGTCATTAAAGCAACGTTAAAGCATGAAAAAGCAGAAAATAGTATTTTGTCGATTATTTTTGTTGATGAAGAAAAAATTCAGGATTTGAACCGAGAATATCGAAATATTGATCGTATTACGGATGTTATTAGTTTTGCTTTTGAAGATACGAAAAATACTCTGCCAAAAGAAATACGTGTTTTAGGAGACATTTATATATGTATTCCGAAAATGATATTACAAGCTCGTGATTATGGTCATAGTGAGAAAAGAGAACTTTCTTTTTTAACAGTTCATGGTTTACTACATTTGCTTGGTTATGATCATATGAAAAAAGAAGAAGAAGAAATTATGTTTCCCTTGCAAGAAGAAATTCTTTCTAGTATGGGTATTATAAAATAGATTTGGAAGTGGTAATTTGAAAAGTGGTTTTGTTAGTATTATTGGACGCCCTAATGTTGGAAAAAGTACTTTGATTAATACAATTATTCAAGAAAAAATAGCAATAACTTCAAAAACTGTACAAACAACAAGAAATATTATTCAAGGAATTTATAATGAACCAGGTTATCAAATTGTTTTTATGGATACACCAGGAATTCATAAACCAAAAAGTAAGTTAGGAAAAATTTTAAATAAAGAATCTTATTCTTTAATGAAAGATGTCGATGCAGTATTATTTGTAATTGATGCTTCTACTGGATTTGGAAGCGGTGATAAATTTATCATGGAAAGTTTGAAAACCAGTAAAGTTCCTGTTATTTTAGTTTTAAATAAGATTGATTTGATCACCAATGAAAAACTTCTTTTGATGATTGGAGAATACAAAAATTATTTTAATTTTTCGGATATTGTTCCAGTCAGTGCTTTTAAAAATGATAATGTAAATCGTCTTTTGGATGTTATTAAGACTTATTTAAAAGATGATGTGATGTATTTTAATACAGACATGAAAACGAGTAGTAGTAAATACTTTATGATAAGCGAATTGGTAAGAGAAAAGTTATTTGAAGTAACAATTGAAGAAGTCCCACATAGTCTTACTTGTTTGACTTCCAATTATGAAGAAGAAGAAAATTTAATTCGAATTGGTGTTGATATTATTGTCGATCGTGATTCTATTAAAAAAATAATTATTGGACGTCATGGTGAGCGATTAAAAATTGTTGGTACATTAGCTCGTAAAGAAATGGAAAGTATGCTTCATAAAAAAGTTTATTTGGAATTGTTTGTAAAAACAGTTAAAAACTGGAGAGAAAAGGAAAAATATTTAAAAGAATTAGGTTTTTATGAATTTGAGTCATAAAATGAATCAGAATTGAATAAAATTCTATCACAAGAAACATAATAGAAATAGAAAAGGTGATAGAAATGAATAAAAAGGAATTGTGGCAAATGTTTCGAAAAACAGGGAAAATAGAATATTATTTGGCATACAAAAAAGCAGAAGAGAAGTGATAAAATGATTACCAAAGTAGAAGGATTTATCTTAAGTGAAGTGAGTTATGGTGAAACTTCGAAAGTAATCAATGTTTTTACAAAAGAATTTGGAATCATAGGGATCATGTGTAAAGGTGTAAAAAGCTTAAAAAGTCGTTTGAGAGCTTTAACTTTACCATTTACTTATGGTTTTTTTTATATTTATAAAAAAGAAGATAAACTTTCTCTTTTAAAAGATGTCGATATTATCGATTCTTTTTGCTATATTCATTCGGATATTGAATTATTAGGTTATTTGAATTATATTTCTGAACTCACTAGTCAAGTTTTTAAAGAAAGTAATGATCCAGAAATTTATGCTTACTTTATTACTACCTTAAAAAAGCTCGATCAGAAATTGGATCCATTGGTTCTTACTAATATTTTAGAAATTAAATATTTGGATTTTTTAGGAGTAGGACTGAATTTAAATGCTTGTAGTAGATGTGGTGATACCAAAAATATTATTACGATTGATGCTGATGCGGGAGGTTATCTTTGTAAAAATTGCATTAGAAATGAATTTATCGTGTCATTAAAAACAGTTAAAATGCTTCGTATGTATTATTATGTTGAAATAAAAAGCATTACAAAGTTGAATATTAGTGAAGAAACCAAATCAGATATTAATCAATTTTTGACAAAATATTACGATCGCTATACTGGAATGTATTTAAAAAGTAAGGATTTTTTAAAAAAATTAGAAAATTTATAACAATCGAAATGATTCCATTCTTTTCTGATTGCTTTTCTTTCTATTTATGTTAGAATATGCAAAAAAAGGATGATTATTTTATGAAGTTAATGTTACATGAACAAGATAAATTTTCTAATTATGCACGAAAAAAAATTTTTGATTTTTTATTTTATGGGGTCTCAGAGCAAGATTTTATTAATATGATTGGAGATATTAAGATCTCTAATTATTTATCACATGATTCTTTTTTTCATTCACTTCATGCTTATATATTATCTGAACCGATTACTTTATCCGCTAGAAAACGAATTTATGTTTTTTTACAATATTTTCGAAATTGTTCTCAAGAAATTTCTTTTCCAGAACATAGTGAAAGTCATTTGAAAATCAATCAACTTTTTTCTCTTTTATCTTCTAAGGAAAATGTTTCAACGGTGTCGTTTTACAAAGAACAATTGCTTATGAGATCAATTTTTGGTTCAACGTTATTTGATCATTATAATGATATTATATCCATTGTACGAGATTTGGAACTATTATGTGCTTGTTCGGAAAATACGAAGGAAGAAGCATTTCAAAAATATTTAAGACATTTTTTATTATCTCAATTTACATTAGATTCGATTTGTGTTATGGAGTGTGAATGTCCTCCTTGTTTTCATGATTCTATTTTTATAAAACGTATTCTTTTTATTTTAACTCAAAATGTTTATCAGCTTCAAAAAAAGGAATCCTTGAGTTATTTTGGGGGAAATCAAGATCAACTTTCTAGTTTTTCTAAACAAAATCAGGAAATACAGCGAATTTTATCTTAATCTATGAAAAAACTTTAGAAAAGAAATAAAGATTTGCCAACTAGTTTAAAAACTCAAAAAGGTTTAATTATTCTTGCATTTTATCTTTATCTTTTTTATAATTTAACTATACAAGCGATGATGGTGTGGAATACCGAAGCTATATATTTTAAAGTGATTCTTCCAAATAGAATAAATAGGGTGGAACCGCGGAATTCATCCGTCCCTAATGTTTTAGGAAGTTTTTTCTTTTTTAGGAGTTGATTTATGAAAGTTTTTGTCGGATGTTCTTCCAGGAATGAAATACCAAAAGAGTTTTTAAATTTAGCTTTGCAAGTGGGAGAGTTGTTAAAAGAAGAAGAAGTCATTATTGGGGGAACCAAATTTGGAATGATGGGAAATGTTGTTAACAATATTCCATTGAAACAAGTGAAACAAATTATTTTGAAAGATTATGTTAAAGAGGGAATGACTTTTCAAAATTCTTATCAGATTTGCAATTCTTCTTTTGAACGGTTAAATGAAATATGGAAACAAGCAGATGTCTTATTAATATTACCAGGAGGAACAGGAACATTAGGAGAAATTTTCTTTTTTCTAGAAGAAAATCGTATGAATTTAGAAAAGAAAAAGTTGATTCTTTTTAATGATCAAGATTATTATGATGAAATCATAACATTTATAGAGAAATTAAAACAATTAAATTTTGTGAATGAAGCAATTTTAGATGGTCTTAATCTAGTTTTCAGTTTAGAAGAGTTAATGAATTGTTTGGAAAGGATAAAACATGAAATATTTTAAAAAATTAGAAGGAGAGCGAATCTATTTTTCTCCTGTATCAATCGAAGATGCGGAAATTTATACGAAATGGATGAATGATGAAGTGATTTGTAAAAATACAAATAATATGAGTCGTGTTACTTCCTTATTCAGTGAGAAAAATTGGTTAACTCAAGATCATCCTTATACTTTTGCTATTCTTAAAAAAGAGAATGATGAATTAATCGGAAATATTGGCTTGGAATCGGTTGATTTTTTACATCAAAATGCGGAACTTGGAATTATGATTGGCGAAGAAAAAAATCGTCATTCTGGATATGGATCGGAAGCAATTCGTTTGATGTTAAAATATTGTTTTCAATTTTTAAATTTTCATTCGATTCAACTCACTGTATTATCTTTTCATAACCAGGCAATTTCTTGTTATAAAAAGATAGGATTTCAAGAAGTAGGAAGAATTCAAGAAGTTATTTATATGGATGGTAAGTATTATGATCGTATTATCATGCAATTATTAAAAAAAGATTGGAGAGAAAATGATGAAGAATAAAACAATGGAAGAATTGGTAAATTTTTGTAAGCAATATGGATTTATTTTTCAAGGAAGTGAAATTTATGGAGGATTATCAAATACTTGGGATTATGGTCCTTTGGGAATTCTTTTAAAAGAGAATGTACGTCGTGCTTGGTGGAAAAAGTTTATTCAAGAAAACCCTTATAATTATGGAATTCAAAGTTCGATTTTAATGAATCCTAAAGTGTGGGAAGCAACTGGACATGTTACGAATTTTAACGATCCACTAATGGATTGTAAACGATGCAAAAATCGTTATCGTGCTGATAAAATTGTCGATGCTTATTTGCATGAGCATGATATTGATCAAAATAGCGATGGATGGAGTAAAGAAAAATTAGAAACTTTTATTCGGGAAAGTAATAGTCCTTGCCCTAATTGCGGAGCTTGTGATTTTACTGAAATTCGCCAGTTTAATACCATGTTTAAAACATTTCAAGGAGTAACAGAAGATGCCAAAGCAACGGTTTATTTACGTCCTGAAACGGCACAAGGAATGTTTGTAAATTTTTTAAATGTTCAAAGAAGTATGCGACTTAAACTTCCTTTTGGAATTGGACAAACAGGGAAAAGTTTTCGTAATGAAATTACACCAGGAAATTTTACTTTTCGAACTCGAGAATTTGAGCAAATGGAATTAGAATTTTTTTGTAAACCTGGAGAAGATTTAGAATGGTTTGGTTATTATAAAAGTTATTGTATGGATTTTTTAACTAGTTTAGGTCTTTCCAAAGAACATTTAAGATATCGAGATCACGAAAAAGAAGAATTAGCATTTTATTCTGTAGCTACTACTGATATTGAATATGAATACATTCATGGTTTTGATGAATTATGGGGAATTGCTGATCGTACGGATTATGATTTATCAGTTCATCAAGAATATTCCAAAGAAGATTTACGTTATTTGGATCCTGATACCAATGAAAAATACATCCCTTATGTTATTGAACCAGCAGTAGGTCTGGATCGAATGATTTTAGCTTTTTTAACCGAAGCTTATCAAAAAGAGATTGTAGAAGGAGAAGAAAGAATAGTTTTAAAAATACATTCTTATCTTGCTCCAATTAAAGTAACCATTTTGCCACTTGTTAAAAAAATTCATGGAGATAAAGCCAAAGAAATTTATGGAGATCTTGCAAAATATTTTCAAGTTTCTTATGATGAATCTGGAAGTATTGGGAAACGATATCG
Organism: uncultured Erysipelotrichaceae bacterium; assembly: GCA_948439995.1. Classification (GTDB taxonomy): domain Bacteria; phylum Bacillota_I; class Bacilli_A; order RF39; family UBA660; genus MGBC162267. Next base: position 17,490 of record CAOJNP010000004.1, read on the forward strand.
TAGAAGCGATGCAATTGGTACTCCATTTTGTATTACAATCGATGATGAAACATTAAATTTTCATACTGTAACTGTTCGAGATCGAGATACAATGAAACAGATTACAATTGATTTAAATGAGTTAAAAGATTATGTTTTAGAAAAGATTCAATTTTAAAAGTCCTTTGATTGGACTTTTTTCATTCCTATTTGTTTTTTTAGTTCTTTTTTGTCAAAACAGAATTCTTATGTTAGAATAGATGTAGAATTTGGAGAATCGTTTATGAAAGAAAGAAAATTTGCAGAAGGAATATGCTTTTGGAAATTGTTTTGGATCTTTTTAATAGGTTCTATTTTTGGAGCATATTATGAGCAAATTTTAAATCTAATGATTCATTATCATTATCATCATGAATTTGTATGGCAATTAAGAAGAGGGGTAATTTATGGTCCCATTAGTCCAGTTTATGGAGCTGGAGCTTTGTTATTTGCTCTTTTTTTAATTCGTCATTTTAAAAGTAATTTTCATCTTTTTTTTAAAGCTGCATTGATTGGTGGTTTTTTTGAGTATGCGATGAGCTTTTTTCAAGAGACATTTTTGGGTACTATTTCATGGGATTATAGTAATGAATTTTTAAATCTAAATGGTAGAACAACCATTCCGTTCATGATTGTTTGGGGACTTTTTGGACTTTTATTTGCAAAAGTAATTTATCCTATGATTTCTAATTATATTGAATATTTTCCCAAAAAATTTGGTCAAATTTTTAGTATTATTTTGTTGGTTCTTTTAATTCTTGATTTTACAATTTCTTGGGGAGCTTTATTTCGTCAGAGATTGCGTTTAAAAGGGCATGAACCAATTACTTTTATTGGAGAATTTTTTGATCATCATTTTTCTGATGAATTTTTACGAAAATATTATTCAAATATGAAAATTATTCCAGTTTCAAAATAATATATTTAAGGTTGTTTTGAAAAGTCACATTAGTTCTTCTTATAATAATCAATTCTTTTTTTTAGTTTAATAAAAGTATTGTCCAATAGATGGAGTAAATAGTTTATTTTGGTGTGTGGGGATAAAAGTTTTATAACGATCAATTTTTTATATTTTGTTTGTTAACAAAGGCAAGACGTAACTTAATAATCTTTCTAAGCATTTTATATGAATATCCTTTAGATCTAGAAGAAGTAAGAGTAGCAATATTATGAGAATTTGTGATTCCATAGGACAACTCATTTTGTATTGGAGAGCCTTTAATATCATTCCAGTTAGAGATAATATAATTATATTTTTGCTGGTAGTATCTTCACGTTTAGGAATGTGTTGATTTTGTACCTTATGAAATAGAATATGCAACACATTCTAATTATTATTTAGGAAGAAAATGTGATAAAGAATATCAACATAATCGTATTATAAATAAAAAAAGAAATTAAGTGCAAATTACGATTTTTATTTGCAAGAATCTTAATTCATAGTTTTACAATTATTATCTTTTAATATTACTAAATTTTTTTAGAAATTACTATGATACATGTTTCATGCTATATAATAAAGGTAATACTATAAAGCGAAAACTTTAGTTGCTTTGCAACTAGTCTCGCCTATAAAACTATACTTCAATACTATGCAACCCCATAGTATCTTTTTAATATTTAAAAATTAATGTTTTAAAAAAATTTCAAATTTTTACTACTAATTTACTACTTTTGAAAGTTAAAATTTAAGGATTCTAACAATTTTTTAAGAAATATCCTTAAAAAATAAATTAGTTGTATCCATAGATAAATAAGGGTTACGAGAATATTTAAGAATTTATGAAATATACTCAAAAAATACTGTATTTTTTACTAAAAAGGACAACAAAGTTTAAAAAAGGAAAGAAATTATTGGAACTAAAACTAGCAATTTTTGAATAAAAAATATATAATGAAGAAATAGAAGCCTGAGGTGAGAGTTTTGAAAAATATTGAAATTCGAAATGTGAAAGGAACATTTGATTATTTACCAAAAGAACAACAAATAAGAAATCAAGTAGAGAATAGTTTAAAAGAAGTTTTTGAATCTTTTGGATATCTACCAGTTGTTACACCAACACTTTGCTATTACGACGTATTAGCTAGTAAATATGGGGGTGGAGCAGAAATTTTGAAAGAGGTTTATCATTTAACTGATCAAGGAGAAAGAAATCTTGCACTTCGTTATGATTTAACCGTTCCTTTTGCAAAACTAATTACTCTTACAAAAGATTTAAACATGCCTTTTAAACGATATGAAATTGGTAAAGTATTTCGTGATGGTCCAGTTAAAGTGGGTAGAAATCGTGAATTTATTCAATGTGATGTCGATGTTGTTGGCGTTTCAGATGTAATGATTGATGCAGAACTAATTAGTCTTTACATTCATGCTTTTAATAAATTGAATATTTCTTATACCGTTTTTTATAATAATCGCAAGTTAATGACTGGAATTTTACAAGTTTGCGGAGTAGAAGAAGAAAAAATGAATTCTGTAATTACTGTGATTGATAAATTTAAAAAATTATCTCAAAATGAGATTAAAAAGGAATTTTTTAATTGTGGTATGAAAGAAGAGCAAATCTCTAAATTATATGAATATTTTAATATGGAATTTGAAGAAATTCTTGCTCAATTTCAAGAAACAGATCATTCTTTAATTCAAGAAGGAATTAAAGAATTAAAGGAAGTAAAAGATTATTTAAACACTTTAGGTGTGGAAGAAAAGACTCAAATTGATTTTACTTTAGCAAGAGGTCTTGATATTTATACAGGAACAGTATTTGAAGTTTTTGCAAAAATTAGTAACATGACTTCTGCAATCGGTGGTGGTGGAAGATATGATAAAATTATTACTAATTTTATTGATGATGGATTGGAATATCCAGCTGTTGGATGTAGTTTTGGATTGGATGCCATTGTTGAAGTGTTAAAAGAGCAAGAAATTCTTCAAAAAAGAAGTACAATTGATTTATTTTTGGTGCCACTGAATACCAAAAAAGAATCTTTGAAATTAGCAAATGAACTTCGAAAAAGAGGAATTAAAGTAGATATTCAATATAACGAAAGAAAATTAAATAAAATATTAAATTCGATAGATCGAGAAAATATCCCCTTTGTTATTGTTTTAGGAGAAAATGAAGTAAAAGAAAATAAAATAATTTTGAAAAATATGATTCATAAAACAAATCATGAATTTTCTATTCAGGATTATGAGAATATTAGTAAAATGATTCGAGAATGAGAATTTCTCTTTTTTTATGAATTAGTGTCAATCTGATGAATCATAAGATCAAAGTGTTCCAATGAATGTTATAATGAAGAGGGTGAATTGTATGAAGTTTCAATATCATTTAGAAAAAAAAGAAAAAAATACAAAAGCAAGATTAGGTTCATTTACATATCAAGGTAAAACTTATGAAACTCCTATGTTTATGCCGGTTGGGACACAAGCTACGGTAAAGACTTTGAGTCCAGAAGAAATCAAAGAAATGGGTGCAGGAATTATTTTATCAAATACGTATCATTTATGGTTACGTCCTGGAGAAGAGATTGTCAATCAAGCGGGAGGACTTCATCGATTTATGAATTACGATGGTCCTATTTTAACTGATTCTGGAGGATATCAAGTATTTTCTTTAGCAAAAAATAAGAAAAAAGATATTACAGAAGAAGGAGTTTTTTTTAAAAGTCACATTGATGGCAAAAAATTATTTTTAACGCCTGAGTTATCCATTGCTATTCAAAATAAGTTAGATAGTGATATTGCAATGAGTTTTGATGAATGTCCTCCAGCACGTGCTGATTATGATTATTTAAAAAGAAGTGTGGAAAGAACATTAAGATGGGCAAAACGTGGTAAAGATGTTCATCAAAATCAAAATCAAATGTTATTTGGAATCGTTCAAGGTGGTCCTTATAAAGATTTAAGAGAATATAGTGCAAAAGAAACTGTAAAGTTGGATTTTGATGGATATAGTGTTGGGGGAGTTGCCAATGATCATGAGTCCAAAGAAGATATGTACAAAGCAATTGATTATTCCGTTCCTTTTTTACCAGAAGATAAACTAAGATATTTGATGGGAATTGGAGAGCCAATTGATTTGATAGAAGGTGTGATTCGAGGAATTGATTTATTTGATTGTGTTAGTCCTACACGATTAGCAAGACATGGACACGCTCTGACTAAATTTGGAAAAATTAATTTAAAAAATGCTCAATATAAAAAAGATTTTACGCCGATTAGTGAGCATTGTGATTGCTATGCTTGCCAACATTATACCAAAGCATATATTCGTCATTTAATAACAGCGGAAGAAACGTTTGGCTCTCGTTTATTGTCCATTCATAATATTCGTTTTTTAGTTCATTTAATGGAAGAAATTAGATCTGCTATTAAAAATGACAATCTGCTTTCATTTCGAGAAGAATTTATTCAAAATTATTATGGTGAACACGATGAACAAAAATAAACTAATCTTGTCATTTACTTTTTTTGGAACGATTTTGATTTTAGTTTTGCCAACTACAATCAAAATTTATCAAAATCATATGGATCGTATCTATGAAGTTGCCACCAAAAAAATTTTAGAAAGTGCAGAAGAATGCTATCAAAACAATGTTTGTATCGATTCTAAAATAACAATTGGTGACTTAAAAGAAAAAGGATTTTTAAAAGAAGATGTTGTAAATCCAAGAACCAAGCAAGTATTTGATGATTCTATTCTATTACAAGAAGAAAATTTTAAAGTAAGTTTTTTTTAATAAATTCCTTTTTTATAGATGATAGATTCTTATTTATTAAATCAAAAAACTTAACCTTTTAGTTAAGTTTTTTTGTGACTTTAGGATCCATTTGTTTTTCTATTAATTCCAATCATTGCACTTACAATACTTATGATTAAAATAATTAAATAATAAAGAACTCTATAAATTGTTAATGGGGACCAAAAAAAGATCATGTTTAAGAAAATTAAAGTTAAAATTAGTATTCCACCAATTTTGAGTCCTTTTAAATAACCATTTTTTAAAGCAAGTTTTCCTGATGAATAACCGATATAAAATGTGATTATAAGCATATAAATGATTAATATGATTTGACTTGTTTTGCCAACAAATATACCAAAATAATTCAATATACTAAGAAGTAGAGATAAAAGAATGCTACTTCCTAAAAATAAAAGTAAAACTTTTCCATAGTGTTTTAATTGTTTCATTATATCAATTCCTTTAATAAATTGTATGATCATGATTAAAAATTTATTCTTTTGACCATAATACTATTGGTGATAATATGAATGAAATTTTTAAAATTTTAATCCGAACTACTTTTTTTTACTTTTTTATTGTTTTATTGTATCGAATTATGGGAAAGCGAGAAATTGGTCAATTAGGAATCATTGATTTAATTGTTTCTATTTTGATTGCAGAATTAGTAGCAATCAGTATTGAAAATATTGATGCATCTATTTGGATGACCATTGTCCCTTTAACATTATTAGTTGGTTTGGAGCTATTGTTAGCATTCGTTAGTATCAAATCAAGAACATTTCGAACTTTTTTTGGGGGAAAACCATCCTTAATAGTGGTAAATGGAAAAGTAAATTATCGTGAAATGGTTCGTCAGCGTTACTCAATGGATGATTTACTTTTAAGTCTTCGTCAAAAATCAATTAAGAGTATTGATGAAGTAGAATATGCTTTTTTGGAACCAAATGGAAAGCTATCTATTTTTCAATATAATTTTTTCAAGTTGAGTTCAGATTATCCAATGCCACTTATTTTGGATGGAAGCTTACAAAAGAAAGCATTAGAATATATTCATAAAAGTGAATATTGGTTGCAAAAGGAATTATCGCGAAAGAACTTAAATGTAAGTGACGTTTTTTACGCATTTTATAAAAAGAAAAAAATTTACTTAATTCGAAAATGCGACTTATAACAAATTGTTAAAAAAAGATTTTTTTAAGAGCAGTGGAAAAGATTGATAAGTGATTATTTATTCCTTTTAAAACAACCTGATTAATTTTTACTTTTTTTTTGAAATCAATTTATGAATTTCTTTAAATTTTTTGAAAAAAATTGTAAGAAATCTTTTTTATTTTTTCCTAGAATGCTATAATAAATCATAAGATTTATAAAAAAGGAGATGCTGGTATGGAAAAGAAAAAAAAGAGTCGCATTAAGCGAGCAAGATTCCGTCTGTTTTTTTTAGTAATCGGTTGTATTTTAGGGATTGGTGTTGTTTTTCTTTTCTTGATACATCATCTTTTTGAAATTCAAATTCCAGAACGTCTTCGTTATATTAAAGATTATCAAGAATTTACACTATCTGTTGATACCGTTCCAGGTTGTACAGATGAAATTTATCCTTTGTTTCAATATGAAAATCAGATTTATAATGGAATCTGTGTTTGGAATGTTAGCGTTAATTATGGAACGGTAAAAGCACCTTTAAAAATGGTTTTAGAAGAGAAATATATTGAATTAAAAGATGTTTTAAAAAAGATGGGTCAATTGCAAGTAGATCCTCAAAGTGATTTTTTAGCTCAATATGAATATCGTAGAAGCGATCTAACGAATGAAAATTATCGGGTTACCGTTCTTCAAAATCCATATCAAAATGTAGAATTAACACAAGTAACATTTGAACCATTCTTGGAAAAAATAGAAGAAAATGAAAATTAGGAAGCAAATAGATACTTCCTAATTTTTTTCATATTTAAAAATACCACAATGATGATATTAATCATTTCCGCATAAATTAAACTATACATGCCAATTTGACAAAAACATAAAATCGTTAAAGAACTTAATTTTATAATTTCGCCGATTAAAGTAATTTTCATGGTTTCTTTGGCATAACCAAGTGCTTGTAACATGCTCATGAGTGGAGCTTCCAAATAAAATAAAACAAAAAATGGAGCCAGTATACGAATATAATCTAAACCTAAATTGGTATTATAAATCATATGTAATAAGGATTCTCGATAACAATATATGGTAATTGAAAAGAAAAGTCCAACGAAAAACGAAAAACCAATTGCTTGCCAAAATCTTCGCTTGATCATAGTTTTATTTCTCATCCCTAAATATTTACTGATTTCTGGAATTAAAGCGGAGCAGACAGCTCCTACGAAAAAACTTGGCATTGTTAAAAGGGCAATAGTATATGCATTATAAGCTCCATATTCTCTTAAAATGTATTCATTCGAATAACCACAAAAAAGTAATAAGTTGGTTAAAATAATTGGTTCTAAAAAGAATCCAATATTCCCAATAAATCGAGATGAAACAGTGGGAAGAGAAATTGCAAATACTTCTTTCATCGTTTTTTTATTTGGTTTGATATCTTCTTTTTTTATTGTAAATTTTTTAGGAGCAAAACAAATAAAAGTAATGATACTTACGATTTCTGTCACAATATTAAATAAAATTAAACCCATGACAGCGAAAAAAATAGATTGCTTCATAAGAAGGGGAAGCAAAAAAAGAATTAGCATAATTTTGACGATTTGTTCTATGATGTTGGAAATAGTATTAGGTATCATTTTTTGTTTTCCAAAAAAGTATCCTCTTAAAATAGAAGAGATACTAATAAATGGGAGAGTTAGTGTCATTGCAATTAATAAATAATAGCAATCAGGATTTTTTAATAAATTGGTTGCGATAGTTTTGCTCATGAAAAACATAAAAGTGACAAGTATGATATTTAATAGCATGATAATGAAGCTTGCTGAAAATAATATTTTGGAACTTTTAAATTTTTGTTCTGCAATCATTTTACTAATGGCAATGGGAAGACTTAAAGATGCAATAGTAATTAAAAGAGAATAGGTTGGCATGACAATCGAATATAAACTCACTCCGGTTTCTCCAATAATTCTGGTATACATAATTTTAATGAAAAAACCTAGTATTCTGGTAATTGCGCCACCTAACATTAGAATTAAAGTAGATGTAATAAATTTATTTTTCCTCATAATTACTCCTTTTCTAAAAAAATTCTTTGATATATAATAAATGTATGCATAACATATTGTTTTTAGATTTCAGGTGAGAATATGGAAGAAATAATTGAATCATTAGATCGTCTTTATGAGCGATTAGTCCCTGCTTTAAAAAGTAAAGAGTTGGAAATGCATAAAAATCATATGATTTATATAACAAAAAAAGATATTTGGAATTTTTTTTATCATACTAAATGGAAAAAAGGAATGGATTTAACGTTAGCAGATTTGGTAGATGATATTTTAAATACAGATAATTTTGAAATTGATGAATATGTGAGAAAAGAAAGAGAGACCAATTATGAATCCAAAGATTAATGTTTTTGCACAAAATTCCATTTTGATTAGTGGGTCTTATAAGGTTTATTTTGACCCATTTCATATTCCTGAAAATTTTCATGATGCGGATTATGTTTTTATTACACATCCTCATTGGGATCATTTTTCATTAGTAGATCTTTTAAAAGTTAGAAATGAAAATACTTCTTTTTTTGTTCCCAAAGAAATATATGAAGAACTTTTGGACATAGGAGTCAAAGAAGAACAAATCAAAGTAGTAAAACCGGATGAAATTTACTATTTTGAGAAGATGAGTTTTCAAGTGATTCCAGCATACAATATTTTAAAAGATCATCATTTGAAAGAAAGCAATTGGATGGGATATTTACTGACTATGGATGAAATTATTTATTATATTGCAGGAGATACTGATGTGACTCCAGAAAATAAAAATATTGCAGCAGATGTTTTATTTTTACCAGTAGGTGGAACTTATACGATGAATTATGAAGAAGCTGCGAATCTTGCGAATTTGATTCATCCAAAGCTTGCAATTCCAACTCATTATTTGACTGTTGTCGGAAGTATTTCAGATGCAGAAAATTTTTGCAATTTATTAAAAAAAGAGATTGCAAGTAAAATTTTTTATAAAGAAAAGTAAGGTGTATTATGGAAGAGAGTATAACCATTGAAAAATTAGTTTCAGTAATTGAACCGATTATGTCAATGGAAGAAATTATTAAGATAAAAGAAGCATATTTCTATGTAAAAGAAAAATATCAAAAAGAAACAGAATTAGCAAAAGATTTTATTGAGCATTCTTTATCGGTTGCTTATATTTTAACTGATCTTCATGTAGATTCAACCACCATTTGTGCTGCTTTACTTCATGAAATATTAAGTAAAACTGAGACTTCAAAAGAAGAACTACAAGAAAAATTCGGTTCAGCAGTCATTGAAATTGTTGATTCATTAAGTAAAATTAATCATTTAGAATTACCGGATGATTCGGAAACTTCAGCTATTTATTTAAGAAAAGTATTAGTAGGTCTTGCCAAAGATGTCCGAGTGATTTTTATTAAATTAGCCGATCGATTGCATGTACTTCGAAATGCCAGTTGTTTATCTATACAAGAACAAAAACAAAAAGCCAATGAAACGATGAGTGTATTGGTTCCAATTGCAAGTCGATTGGGAATCAATTCTATTAAAAGTGAACTAGAGAATTTATCTCTTTATTATTTAAAGCCAGAAGTTTATCAAGATATTTTAACGAGATTAAATGCATCTGAAGAAGAATTAAAAGATGTATTAGAAGACATGCAAGATTCGATTAGTAATATTTTAATGGAAAATGGAATTCATTTTTATATCAAAAGCCGTGTCAAAAGTGTACATAGTATTTATAATAAGTTGAACAATGGAAAGAAATGGAACAACATTTATGATATTTTGGCATTACGAATTATCGTTGATAAAGTAAGCGATTGCTATACTACAATTGGCTTAATTCATGCGAAGTATCGTCCGATGCCAGGGAGATTTAAAGATTATATCGCAATGCCAAAAGAAAATATGTATCAAAGTTTGCATACAGGTGTTTTTGGAATTGATGGAAATTGTTTTGAAATCCAAATACGTACGTGGGAAATGGACGAAATTGCTGAAAAAGGAATTGCTTCTCACTGGTCTTATAAAGAAAAAGGTACAAAAAAAGTTCAAAGTATGATGGAACAAAAACTAGAGATTTTTCGTAATCTTATTGAAGCAAATGAAGAGGAAAATGATACCGATTTTGCAAGTACCATTACCAATGATTTTTTAAATGATTTTATTTATGTTTTTACCCCAAAAGGGGATGTAGTTGAATTACCAAAAGGATCTACTCCCATTGATTTTGCTTATCGAATTCATACTGCAGTTGGTGATAAAGTGGTGGGTGCTTTGGTAAATGATACTATTGTTCCATTAAATTATGAACTGCAAGATCAAGATATTGTCAAAATTAATACCAAAGAAACAAGTACACCATCCAAAGAATGGTTACAATTTGTTAAAACGAGTCAAGCAAAAAATAAAATTAAATCATATTTTAATAAACAAGATAGAGAACATTATATTTTAAAAGGAAAAGAAATATTAGAAAGTACTTTAAGAAAGAAAAAATTATCTTTTGAAACTGTTTTAAGTAACGAAAATATTAAAAAAGTTTGTAAAGACTTAAAATTAGATGATTTAAATGAAATTTATTTTGCAATTGGAACTCTTCGTTATACTCCCCTTTATATTATTAACTTAACCATGGAAGATAAGAAAAATGTTCAAGATGCTTTAATTGAAAAAGTAAGTCGTTCAAGTAATGTAGAACTAAAGCCTCAAAAAAGTGAAATTATTGTTGCTGGATCGAATGATATTTTAGTGAGTTTAGCAAAATGTTGTCATCCTGTTCGGGGAGATGCAATCAAAGGATATGTCACCAAAGGGGAAGGGGTTAGTGTTCATTTAGAAAATTGTCCAAATATAAAAGATAAAACAGAACGAATTATTGATGTTTCTTGGAATGCCGAAAAAGAAGGTAATTATTATACAACACTTTTTATTTCTGTTTTATTAGGAAAAAATTATTTACTAGATATTATTGCTTGTTCTACGACTAAAAATATTTATATTGATTCTATCAAAACAAAGGAAGATATTAATTCTTTGAATTATGAAATAACGATTAAAGTAAAAAATAAAGAAGAATTGGATGCCTTTATTTCAACATTGGAACAAAAAGAATTTATTAAGAAAGTAAGAAGAATTTAATGGAAAATGAAGTAAAAATTTTAGAAGTTGATACAGAAAAATGGATTTCTATGTTAGAAGAAATGGGTGCTAAGAAAATTGGTAGTTGGATACAGAAAAGAAAAGTTTATGATTTTCATCCTGTAAAAGAAAAAAAATGGATTCGTTTAAGAACCAATGGAGAAAAAACGACTTTAACGATCAAAGAAATATTGGATTCTACTAAAATTGATGGGGTTAGAGAGTTAGAAATTGAAGTTTCTGATTATGAAAAAACAGCTGAAATTTTAGAAGAATTGGGATATTATGCGAAAGCGATTCAAGAAAATAAACGAATTCGTTATCTTTATGGAGATATCGAAATTGATATCGATACTTGGCCTTTGATTCCTACTTATGTTGAAATAGAAGGAAGAAATGTAGAATCAGTAGAACAATTTTTGAAAAAAATTGATTATGACAAAGAAAAAATTACAACGTTAGATGTTGAAAATGTTTATCGTGAATATTATGGAATCGATATCAATCATTATCCAAATTTAACTTTTGAATTGGAATAAAAATGATTTATTGAATCCATTTTTTCTTTTGGAGGTTTTATGTTTTCAAATGAATGAAAGCTTTTTCATCATTTAACAATTGAAATCATTTTAAATATTTGCTAAAATGGTGGAGTAGAATATAGGAGGCTAGTAACATGGGTTTAAGTAAACTGAAAAAAATTTTTGCAGATGATGATGAAGATACTTTAATGGGAACAGAAGATGAATATTATTCTGTTAGTGAAGAAGAAGCCTTACAAGAAGCTGATAAGACCGGAAATAAAATGATATTATTAGAGCCAAGAGCTTATTCCGAATCACAGCAAATTGCTGATCATTTAAAAAATAGAAATAGTGTTGTAGTAAATTTAAAAAGAGTGACAAGCGAGCAAGCAAAAAGAATCATTGATTTTTTATCTGGATGTATTTATTCTATTGGTGGAAAAATGCAAAAAATTGGAGTTGGAATATATTTATGTACTCCAAAAAATGTGAATATTCAAGGTAAAATAAGTGATGAAGCAGAAAAACCAAAAGAGATTGATGATGAGATAGAATGGTAAAGATAATTTAATTGATCGTGAGGTGAAAGCATGAAAAAATTTAGTACTAGTTTTAGTGGTTATAATAAGGTAGAAGTAAATGAGTTTGTAAAAGATGTCACAAAAGAATATGAAAGCATGCTTAACACCTTAAAAAAACGAGACCATGAAATGGAAGTTTTAAAACAAAAATTAATTAATTATCAAAATATGGAACATACATTGAATCATGCTTTAATGGTTGCTGAAGATGCCTCTAGTCAAATCAAAAAAATGGCGAGAGAAGAATCCAAAGGAATCATTGATGATGCGAAAAGAAATGCTTCTCGGATTGTAAATGAAGCTTTAATGAGAGCAACAAAATTGGAAGAAGAAGCTGAAAACTTGCAACGAAGAATTATTAATTTCAAGCGTAAAATACGACAATCTATTGAATTGGAATTAGAAAATATTGAAGGTATTGAAGAGGATTATTAAATCCTTTTTTTCTTTTTATAACATTAAAATAAGAACGATTCTGATTTTCTTTTTTATAATTAAATTATAAGAAAAGAGGAATAAAATGAAAAAATTGTTTCTATCAGTATTGGCTTGTTCTAGTATAATTTTGACTACGAATTATGTTCATGCGAAAGAAATCATACCAGAAGAATCTAATCTAGTAGTGAATCCAAACAAAGTGGTCCAACTGGAAGAGGTAAAAAAATTAATACCTGATCAAATTAAATTAAACATGAAAGATACGGATCTTTTTCAAAATGAAGAAACTATGTTTGATAGTATTCTTTATGAAAAAGGAAAAACATTTATAAATTCTATTTTAAGAGCAAATGTAGAATTTGTAACTGAAACAATTACGAGTGGTAATTATACTTATGAGCAGGAAAATTTTATAGTAAATGGAACTAAAATGTATTTTGATCTTTTTGTAACTGATTGGCGTACTATTGAATTATCGATTTATGAAAGAAAATCACCAGATTTTTATCATTGTAGTAGTGAAGAAGAATGTAAGGATAAAGATATTGAAAAAACACTTCAATTTCGAAAAAAATTACAAGTAGTATATATCAATCATGATCAATTTGATCCAACTATAGAAGCATATGTAAAAAATGCTATTCAAAATGTAAATTTTAACAAAATTAGTAGTAACTTCAATTTAGAATATGAAGAATCATTTCATCAATTTAAAGACTATGTTAAGAAAAATATAAATGATGATTCTTTGCAACTTTATTTTTCTAGTTTTACAGGTGGAGGGGATGGAGATTATTCAGTACAAGGAATTATGATAGCAATTGCTAAAAATGGAGTTGTTTATGAAGTTGTTCCAGGGTATGATGTTACTTTTAATGCTGTTATGATTCCAGAACATATTATAGATACTGATGAAGCATATATTCAATATGCTTTACCCAAAATCGAAGAAATTTGGAATCAATATTCTATTTTGAATGTATCTAAATTAGCTGATCCAATTATTTCTGTATTTGATACAGAAATAACAAATGATGGGACTTTTTATAAAATTTTACTAAGTGGAGATGCATGCAGTGATTCAGAGGAATGTTTTGCCAGAGTGATTTTAAAAAAAGAAAATAAGACCAAAGTAATTGATCATATTTCCATTTCAAATGATGCTAATATAACATTAAAAGCAACAAAAATGGACAGAAATAGTAGTATTTATCAAGAAATGTTTGAAAAAGCAAAGTTAAATGGATTTTCTAATTTATTTGGGGCATACGAATTAAGTTTCATTAGTGGAAATATCAAAGATGGTCTCGATATTACTTTCAGTTTAGGAGAACAATACAATGGAATCAATGCTTATGTTTTGCATCAAAAAAGTGATGGAACTTATGAAGAATTTAGAAAGAAAGTAGAAAATGGAACGATTGTAATTACGGTTTTTGAATTATCTCCATTTCTTATTTCTTTGGATGAAACTCCAAATAATGTTCAAACGTCTTCTTTAAATGTTTTGTTTTATAGTATTATATCAGCTAGTTCTTTGTTTTTCATTGTATTCTTACAATTTAAAAAGAAAATGAAAAGAATTTAAAAAAGCAAAAATAGATATCTGTTTTTCAATCGTTATCTATTTTTTTGTCATTATTTGCGAATATTATTTTCTTTTTTTAAAATCTTTGGTATATTTTTGTAACCAGGTAATTATGAAAATCATTGAAATCAAAACAGTAGAGGATTTTGAACAATTAAGAAAATTAAATAAAAAGGAATCTGTTTTACTAAAAATTTATGATCCGATGTCTAAAGTACAACTCTCATCGATTGATTTAAAAGGATTTCGAGGAAGGATTACTGTTTCTTTTCAGAATTCAAAGCATCCATATTACTTTAATGTAATAGTTGAAAATGAAAATGGGAACACTTTTATATTTTCCAATGTTAATAGTAGTATTATTTATCTTGATCAAGGAAATATGAAGTTTTTTATCAGGTGCAACCGAAAATCTATGGGATAACAGAAGATGCAGATTTTAATTCTTTACCAAAAAGATTATTACCAAAAACAAAATTAATTTTGCAACAGGATCTTGTTTTAAAGCAACGAATTTTACCTTCTTTAAGATGTAATATTGGATGGTAATAATCATACTATTTACGCGACCAAAGAAATTATTATTTCTTGGAATTAATGTGGAATAACATTTCAAAATGTTTGTTTTCAAGAAATAGATCACGTTTTACCCATTCAAAATTTTTCAGATTTAGGGAACATTTTAAAATATTCAAACGATCGATTTGTTGCATATTTAACACAAAATATTAAACAGAAATGGATTACTCCAGTTTCATTAGAAGGCTTTTATGGAACCCTTATTTTACTTGGAAACGGATATGTATTAGATCATGTGCAATTAAAAAATAATCATGAGAATTCCATTGGATTAATTTCTTCTATTTCTAATTATACCAATTTTTTTTGTAAAGATTTTCATATTGTTCATCTCACTTTTCCAAAAGCAAATAAAAAAAAGATAGGGACAATTTTAGGAGAAAAAAAGTTTATCCAAATAAGTATGTCACTGCTCCAGGTTATATATTTCAAAATTGTAATGTAAAAAATTCTTATATTCCTAATTTTTTACAAGCAGGTGTGTGTAGGAGAAGCTGATGAATTTATTGAATTTATTCAATGTGGTACAGAACATATTTTAGAAATTTCAAATACGAAATTTATGTCACTTCCATATTTTGATGAAAGTCATTGTTTTTGTGCTAAGCATTATGATGGAAGAAAACGAATTGTCATTCCATCAAAAAGATATCGAAAAGAAATCAAGTGAATTTTTTAAATTGTATTACATAACTATTATTAAGGAGTGTAATATGTTTTTAATTCAATTATTTAAAAGTCTTTTCTTTTTTACTGGATCCTATTCGAATCAAGTTTTTCCGGATCCACTTAGTTTAGAAGAAGAAGAAAAGTGTATTGATTCTATGTTAGCTGGAAATTTAGATGCTCGTAATCAATTAATTGAACATAATTTAAGATTAGTAGCTCATATTGTAAAAAAATTTGAAACAAAAGATACAGATACTGATGATTTAATTAGTATTGGTACCATTGGACTTATTAAAGGAATTGATTCTTACAATAAAGAGAAAGCAACGCGAATTACTACTTATGTAGCACGATGTATTGAAAATGCAGTACTCACATGATGGAAATTAATGTATTGATTAGTGATCTATTCTATAGATTAAAAGATACAATAGAAACAGAAATAATAATTAAATCTACTCCTACATGGAAAATAGATTCTATAAATAAAGATAGTAGCATAGGAGAACAGATCAAGTATTATCGTAGACTTGCAGGGTATAAACAACCTGAATTAAGTTTAAAACTTGGATTTACTAGACAAGCACTCCATCATTTAGAAAATCAAGAAATGAAACTTGTAGATATTAGATTATTAAAAGGTGTTATAGAAGAACTTGGAATTGAAGATAAAATAATTATTAATGATGACTACATAAAATTTTTACTTAATGATCCATGTAAAAATATTATTAATATAAGAGAACGTATGAATTTAACTAGACAAGAATTTGCTAATATGTTAGAGGTGTCTATTACATCAGTTAGAAGATGGGAAAATGGCAATAGTCATATATCTAGAAATAAGTATGATAAACTAAAAAAATGTATGAGTTAGTCGCTCGTACATTCTTTTTTTGCTTCTTCTTCAAGATGATCTAAAACTAAATTTAAAACTTTTTCTTTAGAAGAATCATTTATTTTTAGATTTTTAATTTTTTCTAGCATAAGTGTTGCATGGAATCTAGCCACACCATTTGCTAATACTTTCCTTTCCTCAGGTGTTTGTGGTAAATTGACAAAGACTTTCAAGCAAACACCTCCTATAGTAAAATATATGAATTTTATTAAGGTTAATTCTATTTATCTTTTCTAACTTTAAAATAGTTAGGATCTTCTGCTTCTTTTTCTTCTACATATTCGTTTACTAGTTTATCTCCATCAATTTCTAATTCATCATCTCCAATATCATATCTTCTATGAATATCAGACATTGTTTTTCTTGTAATTTCAAATGGTTTTAAAATTACTGGTTCAATTTCACTATCAATATTAAATACTTGTACGACATTATGGTTTCCATCTACAAACATACCAGCGATTCCATCTTTTAATAAATCATGGGCATCTGTATTTTCTAATATAATTTTAGATAAAATATCATCAGCAAATCCACAAAACTTAAATTTTAAATTTGAGTTAATTTGAGGTGGTATAATATCAGCTGATAATCTTTGACTATTTATGCACAAATGCACACCAGTTGCACGACCTTTACGAGCGATTTCTTTTAATCTTTCTATACAATCTAAATATTCTTCTTTTGCTTCTTTTGATAAGCTTTTAACATCTATATCAAATACATCAGCAGCTTCTTCTAGGACTAGAAAAATATGCTTTCTAGGTTGTACTGGATTTTTAAATTTATTAAATGAATCTATGTTATAGCATGGAAATTTTAATTCATCTGTTCTATTTAAATGGATTTCATAAACCATTTTAACCATGTTTTGAAATCCTATTATACTATTAACAATCGTACAATTTTTTAATCTTTTCCAAATTCCAGTATAATCAATTTTCTTGCCATCATAGATAAAAAGCTCACAATTTTGTCTTAATGCCTGATAGCAAATTGATTTTTGAACTATGCTCTTACCTGCACCAGTTGCCCCCCTAATTTTTCGTGTATTAGCTTTTTTGTATTCCAAATATATGGCTCATCAAAATTATTGATTCCAAGATTAAACTTTGGACTACCAGCTTTATAAGAAATAAGAAATTTATCATTCCAATTAATAGTTTCAGGATTAGATGGATCTAATTTACTTAAATTTATTAAGACTTTATTAGAAGCATGTGGTCTAACTCCCTTAACATATTTTTTATCTAGAAAATTTTGTATTAGTTCTTGATTATTAATAAATTCATCTGTTTTTTTACTATTCTTATAAATTAACCAAAACTCATTATTTTTATTGTTTGGATTAGGATACATAACAATCGTTTTAGGAGCTAAACCTTTGATTTTGTCATCACTAGTTTTAGGCATTAATGCTTTAACTAATTGTTCATCTTTTTCTTCATATTTAATTGGTTTAAAAAATAATTTACATATCACTATAATAGGAATTATTGATAGAACATGGATCAAAATATAAAATAAATTTATTTTCTTTCCTAAAAGTGTATTTAGTAATGGAATTTGTAAATTAACTTTATTTATATAGGGGATTATATTTAAATTCAAATTAAACATCAATAACATATATATTGTTAAGAATAATATACAAATCTTTATAATATAGCTTTTCCAGTTATGATATATTTGTAAAAATATTGTTTCTAGCTTTCTATATATACTAGATAAACTAAATCTCTTTTTCTTCATGATCTTTGTTCTCCTTTTCATTTATTAGTTTATTTTCTTCCATTTTATTTTTAGTAATTTCATTAGTCCAACCCTCTTTTTTAGTTTCCTTATGAACTATTATATTAGGCGATCCATCAGAATTTTTTCTAAACTCAAAAATGTTGTGAATGCGTCTACACCACGCACTATAAGTTGATGGATTCATAACTCTATCATAAGCATAAATATTATCAAAACATTCGTTCGTACAAAAGTAAATATGTTCATACATTGCGATTTTATTATTGTACCTAGCACTTAAATTTAGTACTGGAAATCGATCAGTTAGAATCAACATTAATTCGATAGGAATTTGACCTTTAAACTCATCAAATAAGATTACAGATTGACCTGCATACCCATCCCATAACGAATTTAAATTTTGATAATTATAGATCCTAAAAATATCTTTTGCATTATATCTAGAATAGACATAGGTTGTCTTATAGGTAGCTGTCGCCCCATATATAAAAGTACAATCAATATTTCTAAATTCTGTTGAATATTTTTCTTTTAAATATTCTTGCCTAATATTCTCTATATCTTTTAAATGAAATAATAAATTTTCATTTTCTTCAATAATTTCTAAATTAGTTTTTCCATCTTTAATTTTTTGTAATACCTCTGCTTTTTCAGAAAGCCTTTTTTCCTTTACTGACATAGGGATCTCTCCAGCTTCTTCAAAATCAATTAAAGTTTCGTTTTTATCTATGTACTTATCTGTTTTCATAAGATAATTTCGATTGTCAGTTGCACTTCCAAGAGCTTGTTCGATATGGGCATATTTGAATCTTTTTTTACAAGTTGAAAATCTTACAGGGCTATTACATTTAAAATAAGCATGATAATGTGGAGTTTTTTCTTTAATTCCTATTTCTTCTGATATACAAAAATAAATAGGTTTAAATTTTAAAATAGTTTCTTTAAAACTTTCTCTAGTAATGTTATATTTACTAGGATTATTCTGTGTAATTTGATAGGATCTAGATTGACTATCTTTTTTAACTTTACTAGCTATAAAAACCACTCCTTTATAAAAAAATTTTAAATGTCGCTACATTGCTACAAACTATGCTATAAGGTAATACTATACTTATAGCATGGGGCTACGTAAGGCTTAACGCCTTACTTGCCCTCACTATAAATATTTAATGTTTAGCTATTGTTAGACATTTTGATCTTTTGATTATGATTGTTTCCATAAGTCATAATTGCAAGTTCAATTTCAGCAGAGTCTAGAAATACTTTCTTTTCGTATGTTGGAGTTAATTGAATAATTACTACTACATATTCATTTCCAGTTTTCTCACTCACACGTGTTTCAATTCTACATGGTAGATCTAATTTCATACTTATATTTTCCTTTCTACATTTAGCTTACCTTGTTGGGATCAAGTTAATATAAACTAAATGACTTTATTTATTTTTCCCTAATTTCCTTATTCAAGAGAATTGTTTAGCTACTTTAAATATGTTATAATATCTCTTGAAATCAAGCTTTTTTATAGGCCTATATCTCTGCTTGATAGCTATATCTTACCATAGGCGAATATGGTAAATATATTTGTAAAAATGGGTATTTATTAAATTTATTTTGGTATATATAAGAAAGGAGTTCTATTTGATGTTAGAAATTAAAAGAAAAGAAAGAATAAAAGAAATATTTTCTATTGATGAAGATAAAAAAGAACATGTAGATAGTATAAATCATGCAGTAAAAGAGGTTTCTAGAAATCGTGTTAGATACTTACGAAAAAGTTTAGGATTAAGTGTTGGCGAATTTTTAGATGAAATTGATGGCTTTAGTGAAGAAACTCTACAATCTATTGAAAAAGGAAATTGTGGCTTAACTTTAGATAAAGCTTTAAAAATTTCTCAAAAACATGAGGTTAGTTTAGATTATTTATTTGGAATAAGTGATTATATGAGCGAAAATGAAATAGCTTTAGAAAAAGCATTTGAATACATTTTTGATATTCAATTTCCTTTATTCGATAATGAATCAGATCCTACACTAGTAGTAAATTTCTCTACAAATAAATATTTATTAGAATACTTTTATCATAAAAAATTACTAGAACACCAAAAAGAAAATAAAGAGATTACAATAGAAGAATTTGATCTTGAAATTGAAAATTTAAGAAATAAATATTTTGAATTGATTAAGTCACCTATAGTAAAAAATGTAAAGTATAATTGCACTAAAATTGATTAATATTTAATTATAAAAAAATTATAGACTTTTTGATCTATAATTTTTATTTTTATCCTATTCTAATTAAGCAACCATCTTTACTAGCAATTCTAATATCACCAAATTCAGAGCAATCAGGATCAGACAAATTATACGTATATGTAGAAATCATGTATATATCGGCTTTTCTATAATCATATCCATAGTAAAATAATCTTTCAGTATTCCAATACATTTTTATATCTCCTACACATAGCAAAGATAAACAATTGCCAAAACTAAATCTTTCTTCTACACAATAATAAACAACATGATCATATTCATTTTCAAAATCAGAAACTAATTTTTTATATTCAGGTAATAAATCTAAATCAATCAGTTCATTATTTCTACACACTTTTGTTTTTCCTTGCTCAAAATCATTTAAGATAATAGGATCTAAATTAAATGTTTTTGATAACTTTTTTAATCTTCTTTTTGCTTCTTCTATTTGTTGTTCTTTTGATATATTTCTACTCATGATACCAATTCCTTTCAATTATTTTATTTATCAACATTAACTAGTATTTCGTTGACAAATAAATGGTATCATAAGTATTAATGGTAAATAAATTTTGAAAATAGGTATTTATTAAAAATGTTTTGGTATATTTTAAAATTTATATGTTTTATAAAAAAATTATGGATCAATTTATAAATCCATAACTTTTTTTCATGCAGTAACTAACGAAATTTAAAATCATAATCTATTTAAACATTAATAAATATTAAAGTTTACGATCAACAAAAAACTCTTTAATGTCTATTTCTAAAACACGAGAGATCCTATATAGTACGGCGATACTAAAAGATTGTTGAACTTTAGTAGATTCTATATTACTAATTAGACTATGGCTTAAATCACATTTTTCTGCAAGTTGTTCTTGTGTCATTTTCCCATACGAACTATATTTACTATTATTATGAAGTCTAAAATATTTTATATTCTTACTAACTAATTCATAAATATATCTGTCATCTTCAGGACTAAAATTCATATTATCACCACCTATATATATTTTCTCATTTATAGTAGATGTTTATAATATTCTTATTATAGATAAATGTTCTATAATAAGTGGCTTTCTGTGAAAAGTTATGTTATACTTATATTGAACTGATGGAGTTTAAAAAGTGAGAGGTGAAAAATGATAAGTAGAATACTTAAAAAACTATTAAAGGCATTTTGCTATTTTATGATACTTGGACTTATATTCCAATATTTTCCTTTATTATACATTCCTATATCGTTGTACTTAATTTTTAAATTATATAAAAATGATTTTTTTACTAAATTTTTAATAAAATATAAAATAAAAAAAGAATATAAAAACATAAAATTTATAAATAAAATTAATTTATATGAAAATTTCAAAGAATATAACGAAGAAAATTTTGATAAAAATATATATGAATACAAAAAACACTTTATATGTTTATCAAAAAATAAGGTATCTATAATTGGCTATAACTCTATAAAAAATGAATTATATAAAAAAGATTTTGAGATCAATAATATAGAAGAAATATATTTTGAAAATTCAACTGATGTTTATACATATACTACTTTTGATACAAAAACATATTATAGAACGATAACTACTCAATATAATTCATATACTGAAACTGTTAATGAGCGAACACCTACTACAGCGAAAGGTTATAGAAAAGATTTTGGCTATGTAAATATTATATTTCAAGATATAGAAGAAAATGGAATAATGTTTGACTTTGGAAGACATAAAGATAGATATACAATACCTATAAAATTTAGAAGAATTTGTAGAAGAATTGGAATAAAAAATATATCAAAAATTCAATTATAAAAAAGAAAGAGGTAAAAGAAAATGAAAAAGATAAAATATTTAAGTCTAATTATGATAATAGCTTTCATGCTAACAGGTTGTGGTGGCAGTTCTGAAAAGGTAGTTTTGGCTAATGTAGTACATCCTACATCAGCAGAATACAATTATTATACGTTTAACGAAGTGAAAAATTTTGATAAAGTTTCTGTTAGTGGAATTAAATTAAAACATAAAGAAAATAAAGTAAATAATAATAAAACACTTGGTGGAGATGTGGAATATGAATTTACTATAAAAAATACATCCAAAGAAACGATAGATAATATTGGTTATATGCTTTTCTTAAAAGATTCTAATGGAAGATCATTTGCAATTAGAGGAAAAGAAACAATAAGTTTAAAAGCAGGAGAAAAAACAAAAATAAAAGTATCTAGTATGTGGTGTAAAGATGATTGCGATAAATCAACTACTCAAATGCTTTTTATAGATGATTACAACAAAGATTATGCTACTTTAAACGTATATCAATTAATTAGTACAAATTCAGATCAAACAATTAATACATCTGAATTATAAAAAGAAAGGAAGAATAGAAAATGAAAAATGTAAAATATTTAAGTTTAATTATGATTATGGCTTTAATGCTAACAGGTTGTGGAGATAAAGAAAATTCTAGTGGTGGAATTGATAATGTAAGTAATAAGAAAGTAGAATATTATAGTGAAGCTGAAACAATTTATTTTAATGCAGAAACAGGAAAGATATGTAATGATTATAAAGAAGAAAATAGCGAACGTTCAAATACTAATGGTTGTTTAAAATGGTATTTATATAGTGATAATGGAGATAAAACTGTTAATCTTCTTTTAGATCATAATATATCTAACTCTATTGCTTGGAATACTAGAGAAAATCTAGTAAATGGTCCAAGTGATGAATTACTAACAACATTAAAAGAAAATACTAAAAAATGGACTGGTGTAGATGATCGAAAAGATCAATATACATTAAATTTGGGAGAAATCAATTACACAATAGATTATAAAGGATATAAAGCAAGATTAATCTCTGGAGAAGAAATCAAAGAAATTGTAAAAGATACCTCATCAAATCAAAATGGAGATATTTATTTTGACAAATCTACTTGTAAATTTGATAGAGACTCTACTCCTAAATGCCAATATGGATGGTTATTTGATAGAACACAAAGCGATTGTAAAAATTATGGTTGCTTCAATGAGGGTGGTAGTTCTTATTGGACTAGTACAGCTTATTCAAATGATAGTTATAAAACAGCTTATAGAGTTTATTTAGGATTCTTAAGTCCTACTACTATTGATTCAAAAGATATTAGTATTGGAATTAGACCAGTAATAACAATAGATAAATCTCTAGTTAAATAATGATAGAATTGGACTTTATAAAATAAAAGTCTTTTTCTTTTGCTTTAATCTATCTATTATTTCACTTTTGTGATATACTATATTAAGTTGATACATGTTGGAAAGGAATTGAAATTATGAAAAGTACGAATAAGAAAAAAGATGATCGTAAAATAGCAATCTACTCTAGAAAATCAAAATATACAGGTAAAGGAGAAAGCACCAAGAATCAAATAGAAATGTGTAAAAAGAAAATCGCTTTTCAATTTGATGATATAGATTTAGATAATGATATTATTGTCTATGAAGATGAAGGATTTACTGGTTATAACATGAATCGCCCTGCTTTTCAAAAAATGTTAAAAGATATTAGAGATAATAAAATTAAAATCATAGCTTTTTATAGATTAGATAGAATTAGTCGTAATGTAACTGATTTTAGTAATTTAGTAACAGAATTAGATAATTATGGAGTTGTTTTTTTATCAGCTACTGAAAATATAGAAAGCGTAACCCCTAGTGGTCGTGCTATGATGTTTATGAGTTCTGTATTTGCTCAATTAGAAAGAGATACTACTGCTGAACGTATAAGAGATAATATGATAGATCTTGCTAAAACTGGTCGTTGGCTTGGGGGGAATACTCCTACAGGTTTTGATTCAGAACAAATAGAACATATTACAATAGATGGAAAAAAACGTAAATTATTTAAACTTACAGAAAATGAAGAAATGCCTATTATAATTACTCTATTTAAAAAAATGTTAGAATTAAAATCTTTAACTAAATTAGAAACTTATACGATTCAACATGATATAAAAACTAAAAATGATAAGTATTTTTCACGTTGGGGATTAAAAAATATATTAACGAATCCTGTTTATGCTTATGCTGATAAAGACACACTAGAATACTTTAAAACGTTTGATGTAGAGATTTATGCAGAAGAAAAAGATTTTAATGGGGATCATGGTTTAATGGTTTACAATAAAACAGAACACAAAGGAAAAAATAAAGTCGTTATCAAAAGAGATGTAGAAGATTGGATTATTTCTATTGGAAAACATAAAGGAGTTGTTAGTGGTAAAGAATGGGTAGAAATTCAAGAATTAATCCTAAAAAATAGTGATATGAGGTATCGCAAACCATCTGCTAGTAATTCTCTACTTTCAGGGCTTATAAGGTGTTCTCATTGTGGATCTTTCATGCGACCTAAACTAAAAAATAAAACTATTAGTGAAGATGATAGAAGAAGATTCGATTATATGTGTGAGTTAAAAGATAAAAGCAGAAAACAAAAGTGTCAATGTAAAAATATTAATGGATTAGAAGCAGATGATTTAGTTATGGAAAAAATAAAAGAACTTGCTAATCCTAAATCTCTATTCTATCAATCATTAAAAGAAATATCTAAAAATACATTTACAGAAGAATATAAAAACAATGAGGAGTTAAAAGCTTTAAGAACATCACTTACAAAAAATGAAAAAGATATATCTTCCTTACTCGATAAAATAAAATATGTAGATATTGATTTATTAGATGATATTTCTAAAGAAATAAAATCTTTAAAAGAACAAAATTTAAAGATAGAAAAACAAATAAAGGATCTAACAAATACCAATTATGAAGAAATAAACGATAAAGATACTGCTGACCTTTTATTAAACGTTTTAGATACCTATTTTAACGAATTTAACGAATTAGACTTAAATACCAAAAGAAACCTAATAAAGCTTCTTGTAAGCTCTGTAACAACTGATGGAGAGGATATTACAATTAACTTTATAGGAGCTAGAACACTACAAGATAAAGATGTATGTGCTTGTAATAAAACAAGTGATGTATTAAGAATATCAGGATTTCCAACAGGTGAAGACAGCAAATGAAATCTTGATGTATTTTCGTGGAAATAAAAAAAATGGAAACAATGTCAGTTTGAATGATTCTATCGGTTATGATAAAGATGGAAATGAAATTAATTTAATTGATGTAATTAAAGATAATTCTATTGATATTGCTGATACTTTGCATACTAAACATAATTTAGAATTATTGAATCATTATTTGAAAGATTTGAGTCCTAGAGAACAAGAAATAATTAAGAAAAGATATGGACTTTGTTTGGAAAAGGAACAAACTCAAAAAGAAATTGCCAAAGAATTAGGAATTTCTAGAAGCTATGTTTCTCGAATTGAGAAAAGAGCTTTAATGAAAATATTAAAAGAATTTTTAAAAAGTAAAAATGATCTTTAAGAATCTTGAAACATTGATTTTTTCAATGTTTTTTTGTGTATTTTTTTCAATGCTTCGTTTACGAAACAAGTTTCTCATGATATAATATTTTAGAAATGTAGGTGTCATCGATGGATTCTTTTATTCCAGATATTTATCAAAAAAGCATTTTTACAATTGATTATAAAAATTTAAAAAAAACAGGAATCAAATGTATTCTTTTTGATTTAAATGATACGATTGCTCCAGAGAGTATGTCTGTTCCAGATAAAAAATTAAAAGATTTATTTGCATATTTGGAAGGATTAAAATTTAAACTTATTATTTTATCAAATGCCAGTAAAAATAGAGTAGAACCTTTTAAAGAAAAATTAAATGTCGATTCGGCTTTTCAAAGTGGAAAACCAAGCTTACATAAATATGAAAAAATTTTAGATTTATATCGCTTTGATGTTCATGAAATAGTTTGTATTGGAGATCAATTATTTCCAGATATTTATTGTGCAAATAAAATGGGATTTCGAAGTATTTTAATCAATGCTATTAGTAATAAAAAAGCAACGTTTTTAAATCGTTTTTTGTTTCAGCAATTAAGAAAAAAAGGAATATTAGAAAAAGGAGTTTATTATGAATAAAAAATGTTTCGGATGTGGAAGTATTTTGCAATCTATAAATCCTTCTTCAATAGGTTATATTCCAATCAAAAAAGCAGATGCTATTTATTGTGAACGTTGTTTTCGATTACTTCATTATCATGAGTTAAGAATGGATTTATTACCTTTTACCAATCAAGAATTATTGGAGCAAGCAAAAAAATTACAAAAACCAGTTTATTATTTTTTAGATTTATTTCAAGTTTCAGAAGAAGCCCTTGCACCTTTTTTAGAAATTTCTCAAGAAAAATATCTTGTGTTAACAAAAATTGATTTGATTCCGAAAACAATTTCTGTGGATCGTTTATTAAAACGAATTCAAAATATTTATCAAATAAAGGATAAGATTTTTGCTTATACCAGAAAGAGCGAAAAATTACTTTTAACGATATTAAATCACATGAGAAATTTTGAAGCGTGTGTTTTACTTGGAATGACAAATGCGGGAAAAAGTAGTTTTTTAAAAGAAGCTATTTCGTATTGCAATCATGAAAATTGTCCTGCATTAGTTAGTGAAATGCCAAATACTACGCTTTCTTTTTTGGATTGGAAAGTGGATCATTTTCATTTAACAGATGCTCCTGGTTTTTCTTTTCAAACAAAATGGGATGCTGAGATTTTATTAAAATCAATTCCAAAACATTTTATGAAACCAATTACAATGCAAATGAAAAAAGAAACAATTTTAAATTTTGAAAACGTAGTTTTTTTATCTCAAAACTTAGATCAAAATAGTATTACGTTTTATGGAAATCAAGAATTTTTGTTGGAAAAAAAATATAAGATGGAAGAAAAAATGGAACAAGAAATTCAAATTAAAATTCCAAAGAAAAGCGATTTGGTTTTTCCAGGAATAGGTTTTTTTTCCATTTCTAAGCCTTGTCATATCATGATTCAATCGAATTTCGATCTTTCTTATGAAATTCGACCATCTTTGTTTGGAGGTTGTGATGATTGAAATCAAAAAATTAACAAAAGAAAAAGTAGCTGAATTTGTAACAGCTCACTTAAAATGTTGGGAAGAAACTTATGTGGGAATTTTTCCACCTGATGTCATGGAATCTCGTTGGAAAAAGAAAGATGATCGAGTGACTCATATTACAAATCGATTGTATCATTCTGATTACTATTATTTTTCTTTAACACGTAATGATGAAATCATTGGACTTTTGATATTTAGTATCATTGATGAAATTGCTTTGTTGGATGCAATTTATATTATGAAGCCATATCAGAAAAAAGGATATGGAACGAAACTTTTAGAATTTATGGAACGTATTTTAAAAACTCAAAATATTACACAGTATTCTGTATATGTATTTAAGTCTTTAAAATCAAAAGACTTCTTTTTGAAAAAAGGGGCAATAAAAATAGAAGAAGATTATATTACGATTCATGGTAATGATTATAAGGAAATTCAATACGAAATAAAAGTAGGTGAGTTTGATGAATAAAATTCGAGTAATGGATGAGAATTTAGCAAATAAAATTGCTGCAGGAGAAGTCGTTGAAAAGTGCTCTTCTATTGTTAAGGAATTAGCAGAAAATAGTGTAGATGCGGGTGCTACTGAGATTTTAATTCATTTAAAAGAGGGTGGTATTGGGAGTATTCATGTAATTGATAATGGAAGTGGTATGGACAAAGAAGATGCTTTATTAGCATTTCAAAGACATGCAACAAGTAAACTTTATAAAGATGATGATTTATTTTTTATTGATACATTAGGATTTCGTGGGGAAGCGCTTCCATCAATTGCTAGCGTTTCTCATGTAACTTTAAAGACTTCTACTGGAGAAGTTGGAACATTTTTAAAAATAGAAGGTGGTGTTTTAAAGACAGTAGAAGAAGCTGATGCAAGAAAAGGTACTATTTTGTCAATAGATCATTTATTTTATAATACTCCTGCCAGATTGAAATATTTAAAAAGTGAACAGTCTGAATTGGCTTCTTGTGTTTCTTTTGTAGAACGTTTTTCCCTTGCACATCCGAGTGTCAGTTTTACTTTAACAAATGATGATCGTGTCTTAGTTAAAACCAGTGGAAGTGGTAATTTACATAAAACGATTCATGAAATTTACGGATTACAAATTTCTAGTAAAATGATTGAAGTACAGGCAAGTAATAATGATTTTGATTTGTATGGATATATTGGAAAGCCAGAGATTTTAAAGTCAAATCGCAATCATATGATCGTGATGGTCAATGGAAGAGTAATTAAAAATTTAGATATTTTAAGAGCAATCAATGATGCATATTATACTTATAAGCCTGATATAAAATATCCAGTTGTAGTATTAAAAATTGATACAGATCCTACTTTAATTGATGTGAATATTCATCCAACGAAACAAGATATTAAAATTAATAAAATGAATATTTTATATGAATTAATTGTGACGACCATTAAAGATGCTCTTTATCAAAATTTATTAATTCCAAGTGCTGTGGAACGGCTAAGTGATATCAACTCGATTAAGCAAGATGTAATGAAATCCATAATAAAAGAAACAATGGAAGAATCTGTAAATGATTCAGTTCAAGCAACATTTGATCTTGGAAGTGTAGCGATAAATGAAAAAGAAGAGCCAGTTGTTTTTAATAAGGAAATGAAACAATTAAAATTATATCCAGTTGGTCTTGCTCATGGAACTTATATTATTGCTGAAAATGAAGAAGGAATCTATTTAATCGATCAACATGCTGCACAAGAACGAGTGAACTATGAAAAAAATATGGAAGCTTTAAAAAATAAAAAAGTTTTTACAACAGATTTATTATTTCCTATTACAATAGAATTATCAAATAGTGAATTTTTAAAATTACAAGAACAAGCTACAACATTAAAAGAAATGGGATTTGATTTAGAAGAATTCGGTTTGAATACTTTTGTTTTTAAGGGACATCCAACATGGATTTTGGAGGGATATGAAGAGGAGAGTATTCGTAAAATCATCGATTTGATTATTGGAGGTCTTACCAGTTTTGATCGAGTAAAATTTAATGAAAGTATAGCCATTACTTTGGCATGTAAAATGAGTATTAAAGCCAATATGCATATTAGTCATGAAGCACAAGAAGAATTATTAAACGCATTATGTGAATGTGATAATCCTTATCATTGTCCCCATGGAAGACCAACGATCATAAAATTTAGTATTTATGATTTAGAAAGAATGTTTAAAAGAGCAATGAATTAATTGCTCTTTGTTTGTTCGTTTCGATATAAATTTTGATAAATATGATTTTCTTTTAAAAGACTTTCATGAGTACCAATTGCATCAATTTTTCCATGATTTAAAACTACAATCTTGTCATGGTTTAAAATAGTAGAAAGTCGATGAGCAATCGTTACAATGGTTTTTCCATTTAATTTTGCTAAATTGTTTTGAATTTTTTTTGCGTTTTATTATCAAGAGCGCTGGATGCTTCATCTAATAGAAGAATGGGAGTGTTTTGTAGTAAACTTCTTGCAATAGCAAGACGCTGTTTTTGTCCTCCACTTAAATTAAAACCATTTTCTTGAATTATAGTTTGATATCCATTCGGCATTTTTAAAATGTCTTCATGGATTTCTGCTTGCTTACAAGCTTTTATCATTTCGTCTTTTGTTATTTTTTGATTTCCTTTTAAGTTTTCTTCTATACTCATAGTAAAAAGATAGGAAGATTGGGAAACGATAGAAATATGATTTCTAATTTCTTCTTCTTTTAAATTTTCTATGTTTTCTCCAAAGAAAAGAATATTTCCTTCTTGTGGCTGATATAATTTGGTTATAAGCCGAAACAATGTTGTTTTTCCACAGCCACTAGACCCCACAAAAGCAACGGACTCTGCTTCTAAAATTTTAAAAGAAATATTTTCTAAAATTGGTTTTCTGCTTTCATAAGAAAAAGAGACATTTTGAAATTCTAAAGCAGTTTTTGTTTTAGAAATGAGAGAATGTTTGCCATATTCTTCTTTTTTTGCTATTTCATCGTTTAATATTTCTAATATTTGATTTGCAGATAGTCAAAATATTTTTATATTTTCTAAGAGTGATTCGGTATAATCTAGTAAATCAAAAATACTTGTTTCATAATTTAGAGCCATTAAAGCAATGGATATGGTTAATTTGTTATAGTAAATTAAATAGATAGATAAAGAGAACAATAAATAGCGAAAAATATTTTTAATATTATTCGAGAAGAAAAGAAAAAAACGGTTTACTTCACCTACATTTAGAAGCGATTTATTAAAGTATTGAATATTTTCTTCTGTTTTTTTTAAAAATATTTTTTTTAGATTCAATAATTTTATTTCTTCTACTCCTTTAATCAGTTCAATATTACCATTCATTAAAGTTTCAACTTTTTCTCGTTTCTTTTTGATTTCTTCTGTAAAACGTTTGGTTTTCGTTTTTTTAATAAAAAAAAGTAGTATTAAAAAGTAAAGATAGAAAAAAAAGAGAATATGACTCATTAAAAAAATAGTAATTAGTGATCCGATATTAATAAAAATATCAATGATGTCATCTGTAATTTTGATAAAGAAATCAGAAATATCAATCGTATCATCAGTCATTCTTTGAATAAAAAAGCCAGTATTATTAGATTGAATTGACTCATATTTTGTGTTTAAAAAGTTTTTTGTAATATCTAAATGAAGATTTTTATAGGTTGAAGTGATAAATTTTTGAGCATGATAACTTATGAAATATTTTAAAATACTATAAAAAAAATGAATCAAAAAAATAAGTAAAGTTATTTTATAAAGAGTATCGATTGAATTTGAAGTTAAAAGAAGAGTTTGTTTCGAAATTAGAATCGGTAAAATAATCCATATAATAACCATAATAATTCCTATGAAACAATAAAGATAAAAATCTTTTTTTTCTTTCTTTGCATAATTTAATAGCCATTTTGTTAAACTAGTTTTTTTCATTTTATCACCACATTTATTGTAAAATGAAATAAATTAAATTAACTGACTTTTTTGATGTTAATAAAATCATTAAAAAAGAAAACAAATTATTTTTTTGTTTCCTTTAACTCTAATTCATATAATTTTTGATAACTTTTATTTTTTTGTAATAATTCTTGATGTGTACCGACATCTAAAATTTTACCATCTTCTATAAAAACTAAGCGATCACTATTAATGACAGTGGAAAGGCGATGGGCTATAATTAATATTGTATATTCTCCTTGCATATTATCAATCGCATTTTGAATCTCTTTTTGCGTTTCATTATCAAGAGCACTGGTTGCTTCATCAAATAAGATAATTTCTGTTTTTTGAACCAAAGCTCTTGCAATAGCAAGTCGTTGTCTTTGACCTCCAGAAAGGGAAACACCACCTTCACCAACAATTGTATCATAGCCATTTGGAAGAGACATAATGTAATCGTGCAAACATGCGAGTTTACAAGCTTCCATCATTTCTTCTTCCGTTAAACCTTCTTTGATTAAACTTAAGTTTTCTCGTATACTCATGTTAAAAATATAAGGACTTTGATTAATAATGGAAATGTTACCACGTAGTGAATCTTTATCCAAATCTTTGATATTAATTCCATCGATGGTAATTTCACCTTGACTTGGTTCATACAACTTACAAAGTAAATTAAAAATGGTTGATTTCCCAGACCCGCTTTTTCCAACAAAAGATACTGTTTCATTTGCTTTAATTTTAAAGCTAATATCTTTTAAAATTGGTTCGTTTTCTTCATAAGCAAAAGACACATTTTTAAATTCAAAATCTCCATGTACTTTTTCAATATGTTTGCTTCCAAATGTTTCTTTTTGATCACTTTCAATAATTTGGAATACTCGATTGGCAGAAAGATTATAATCTTTTATTGATTCTAATAATTTTCCTACAAAATCTAAAGTATGCATTATTTGATTTCGATAATTAAATAAAATAATAGCGGTTGGAATATCAAGTAATTCTTGTTTGATTAAATATATGACTAATATAAAATAACTAAAGTTTAAAATATCTCGAAGATTACTATAAATAAATCGAAAAATTTGATTTGTTAGAGACATTTTATAACGACATTCTTGTGTGCTTGAGATGCGCTTTTGTGTTTCTTTTAAAAAGCTATCTTCAGCATTCAATACTTTAATATCTTTGGCACCTCTTACTAATTCAGAAATTAAACTAGTTGCTTTTTCTTTCTTTTTTCGATATATTTTATCGTTTTTTTGATAAACATCATTTTTCTTTTTTTGAATTAGAAATAATATAATTAAGAAAAATAAATAGAAAATAAAAATGTATTTGTTTAAAATAAATATACTGATTAAAATTCCTAAATTGGTTATGATTTCAGTAAGATAATCACATATAACTAAATATATATCTGCAATTTTACTAGAATCACTAGAAATACGTTCGATAAAATAACCACTTGATTTTTTATTAAATTCTTGCGATGTTGTTTTTAAAATTTCTGAAGTCATGGTAATTTGAATGTTTTTTAATGTAGTTCGATAAAATACTTCTGCATCTTTATTAGCTATCAATATGAAAACATTTCTTAAAATTTCTAAGCAAATTAAGGCAATTGTACTATATAAGAGTTGCTCCCATATACCATTTGAAATATGTAGGATTTGTTTTGCTGTAAACATTGGAACAACTGCTCCAATAATACAAAGAACGACAGAACCGATTAAATAATAAATAAAATTTTTTTTACTTTCTTTTGCATATTGATATGATTTTTTGATATTTTTTAATGTTTCCCATTTTTGTTTTGGGAATTCTTCTGAGTCTTTCATCTATTCACCTCGCCGAATTAACATTATAGCAAAAAAGGTAAAAAGATGCATTATAATTCTTAATTTTTAACATTAATGTTCCTGATGTTTTGACAAATAAAATTCTTTATGATAATTTTTTGAAAAGAGAGAAGGAAAATTATGATTTTAGCAATTGTAGGTCCTACTGGTGTTGGAAAAACAAAATTAAGTATTGAACTTGCTAAGATTTATAATGGTGAGATTATTAATTGTGATTCTTTACAAGTTTATCGTGGTTTGGATGTTGGTACTGCTAAAATTACGAATCAAGAAATGGAACATATTCCTCATCATTTATTAAATATCAAGAATGTAGAAGAAACTTATACCGTATTTGATTATCAAAAAGATGCAAGAGAATGTATTGAACAAATAAAAGCCAAGAAAAAAGTTCCTATTTTTGTTGGAGGAACAGGAATGTATTTAAAAGCGGCTTTGTATGATTATCGATTTTTAGAAGAAGAGGATACTACTTCTTTGTATGATAATCTTTCCAATGAAGAGCTCCAAAAAAGAATCGATGAATATGAAACGGGGATTGTATTTGATAAACAGAATAGACGTCGTATGATCCGTCTTCTTTCTAAATTAGATCAAGGATTTACTTTAAGTCAAAATGGATTTCAATTATTATATGATGATGTGATATTTATTGGTTTAACAATAGATCGTGAAATTTTGTATCAACGAATTCATAAACGATTTGATCAAATGCTTATTCCTCTTATTGATGAAGTAAAACCATATATTATAAATGGCGTGAAAACAAAGCCTTTGATGACGGGAATCGGATACAAAGAGTTTTATGCCTTTTTTGACAATAAAAAGACTTTACATCAAGTAGTAGAAGAATGTAAACAAAATTCTAGAAATTATGCAAAACGTCAATTTACATGGTTTACAAATCAAATGGATGTTACATGGTTTGAAGTGAATTATGAGTCATTTCAAGAAACAGTCCAAGATGTGGTGAAATATATTGATTCAATTTAAAATGATTAAAAAAAAAATTGACGATTTAAAAAAAAAAGATTACAATAAATGTATATTTCTAATGAGGAAAGATTTTAAAAGGAATTTCAAAAAGAGATGGTGGGTAGCTGAAAACACTAAAATTCTTTTTTTAAAGAACAGCCTCTATTCATTTAGAAATCGTAATACGACGTTATCGTAATTTTGAGAGTACCTAGTAAAGTAAGGTGGCACCGCGGACTTTTTGTTCGTCCTTACATTTATTGGGCTTTTTTTATTTTGGAGGATTTATGAAAAAGAAAATACCATCGACTTTAGATATTTATGGACATCAAGCAAAAGAGTACGACTATTTATCTCGTGTGTTAGCTTCCTTTGCAGAAATTTATAATTATGATTACAATGCTTCTGCTATTTTTGAAGAACAAGAAAATATCGTACGTTTTAATGGAATTCATGGCCGAATTCGAGCATATTTTGAATATCATTTTAATGAGGAAGAAATTCCTATCAAATGGTATTATCAAGAAGTTATTTATCATAAAGTTCAGAAAAATGAATTTGGTTTTCTTACTTTTGATAAAAATGATCAAAGTAATTTAGCCGAGATCATCTCCCTTGCGGTTCGTTTTTTGGAAGCTTGTGGACTTCGTAATTTAATCGTTCAGTTGAATGTTTTAGAACCTTTGTCATCAAATATTTATAATGATTTAGATATTTTAGATATTAATTATGAAGAAAAAAAGATAGATTCTGATTTTTGTCAGAGTGTTGTATTTCAAATATATGGTTCCAATGAAACAGATCAAAAAGTTCTTTTAATAGAAGGTGGAGATATGTCTCATCTAGTAAAAAAATGGAGTGGACTAACCAATTCTTTATATGGCTTTTTTGGATATCTTGAAAATTTATTCGAAGTTTTACAAGGTAATTTATCACTAGAAAATAAAACATTGGATGTGATCGTAACATATGAAACCGATTTAGAAAAAGAAAAAGCTCTATATTTAACACAAGAATTACGTTTGAATGGTTTTAAAACAGAAAATATCAAACGATGTGAAAAAAGTTTTATAAAAAAGTATTATCCAACAAAATATGTAATTTCTATAAAAGAAAAAACAATCAAAAATGATGAAATTATTTTAACGGATTTATATACCAATGAGAAAAAGACAGTCAAAGAGTTGGATTTAATACAATATTTGGATATTAATTTTTAGGAGGATTCAATGAAAAGAAAAAAAATAATACAACAAAGAAATGGTAAAAATACTACACTAAATAAAATAAAAAAACTGTATCGTTACTATTTAGAGTGTATGAAACAAGAAGCAATAACAAAAGAAGATAAAAATAGACAAACCAATTTAATAAAAAGTTTTTTATGGAGATTAAACATTTCAGCTGCTCTTATGGAACAAAAAGATTTTGCAGCAAAATTTTTGAAAGGAGATTATGATCATTTATTAAATTTATCTATATTGAATCAATCTGGACAACCTTTCAATGCTAATAACAAAAAGAACAAACCGTGTTCTTTGTCCAAAAAAATTGATGAAGATGTTGATCCGCTTAAAAAAGCGTATGATCAATATAACAATGGAGTTTTACCTTATGAAAGTTTTCTTCTGATTTTTCAAGAGTATTTTTGTGCAATTATAGATGTTTATAATCTTGGAAAGTCTGATGTTGAAACGATTACAAAAAGAAATTTAAAAAGGAGATAGAGAAATGAAAAAAATATTTGTTTCTGAATTGGAAAAATACTATAATCAAGAAATTGAATTTCAAGGTTTTTTAGATAAGTTAAGAGATTTACCTTATGTTATGTTTTTGGTTTTAAGAGATGGTACTGGAAAACTTCAAGTAACAATTGAAAAAACAGAAGATAATGAAAGATTAATCGAATTATTACAAAGTGCTACTTTAGAATCTACTATCCTTGTAAGAGGAGTTTTAAAAGAAACACCTAGTGTAAAATTAGGTGGAATGGAATTAATTCCAAATGAAATTTTGCTGACCAGTGAAAGTGCATCAGAACTTCCTTTTGATTATAATAAAAAAGATAATAGTTTAAGAGAAACGAGATTAGATTATCGATTTGTTGATTTAAGAAGAAGTGATAACCATTTATTATTTCAAGTGGCAACTTTATTAGAGCATAGCTTGAGAGAATTTTGTATAAAAAATCATTTTATAGAAATCCATTCTCCAAAAATTAGTGGTGCTGCAGCAGAAAGTGGTGCTGAAACTTTTTCATTAGAATATTTTGGAAAAACTGCTTATTTATCGCAATCACCTCAGTTTTATAAGCAGATGGCAATGGCTTCTGGCTTTGATAAAGTCTTTGAAATTGGACCAGCTTTTCGAGCTGAGAATTCTCATACTAGCTATCATGCAACTGAAATTAATATGGCTGATATCGAGATATCTTGGATTCAAAATTATGTAGAAATTATGGATTTTGAAGAAGAATGGCTTAAATTTGCCATTCGAAAAGTTTATCAAACATTTGGTGTTGACATGGAAAAGGAATTTAAAGTGAATTTGACGGATTTAGAAAAACCATTTGCACGAATTTCATTTTCGGAAGCGAAAAATATTTTGAAAGAAAAATATCATTATATTGGAGAAAAAGAAGATGATTTTGAAAGAAAAGAAGAAAATTTATTATGCAAGTATGCAAAAGAAGAATTTGGAACAGAATTTATTTTTGTTACTGAATTTCCTTTTGCAGCAAGACCTTTTTATCATATGTTAAATGAGCAAGGCAAAACGTGCAGTTATGATTTATTATTTCGAGGAATTGAAATTACGACAGGTGCTCAAAGAGAACACCGGTTGGATGTTTTAAAAAAACAAGTTGTAGAAAAAGGTATTACTTTAGAAAGTTTAGATTTTTATTTAGAATTTTTCAAATATGGTATGCCACCTCATGGAGGATTTGCCATTGGAATCCAACGTTTATTAATGCTTTTGTTAGGAATTGATAATATTCGTGAAGCAACATTTATTTATCGAGGCCCAACAAGACTTAATCCATAAAATAAGAAAAAAAGAATGATTTATTTCGGATGTCAAATAATAGTTAAATAGGAGAGATGAATATGTATTTAAAAGAATTAAAAGAAAAGAAAGATGAATTTTTAAATCGAGAAGTAAAGATTTCAGGTTGGATCAGAAATCATCGTCGTCAAAAAGATTTTGGTTTTATTGATTTTTCGGATGGAACAGATTTTGAGCACATGCAACTGGTTTATGATAAAGAAGTAGCAGATTTTGAAAAAATTTCTAGTTTGAAAAATGGAGCAAGTATTGAAGTAGTGGGGATATTACAAGAATCAAGTGGTACTGGGCAAGATTATGAAGTAGCAATGAAACAAGTTACATTATTAGGAGATTGTCCTGATGATTATCCACTGCAACCAAAAGCTCATTCAAAAGAATTTTTGAGAACGATTGGCTATTTAAGACCAAGAGCTAATTTATTTCAGGCCGTTTTTCGTATTCGTTCTTTGGCTTCTATGGCTATTCATGAGTACTTTCAAAATAGAGGTTATGTTTATTTGCATGCTCCACTTATTACAGGAAGTGACTGTGAAGGTGCTGGAGAAATGTTTCAAGTAACTACTTTGCCTCTTGAAAAATTAAAAGGAGAAATAGATTATAAAAAAGATTTTTTTGGAAAAAAAGCAGGACTTACTGTTTCTGGACAATTACAAGGAGAGACATTTGCAATGGCGTTTTCCAAAGTTTATACGTTTGGTCCTACTTTTCGTGCAGAAGACTCGAATACCAAAACTCATGCTGCCGAATTTTGGATGATTGAACCAGAAGTTGCTTTTTGTGATTTAAATGGAATCATGGACATTCAAGAAGATATGTTAAAGTATATTGTTCAAACTATTTTAGATAAAGCCAGTGAAGAATTAAAA
Source organism: uncultured Erysipelotrichaceae bacterium (assembly GCA_948439995.1). Taxonomy (GTDB): domain Bacteria; phylum Bacillota_I; class Bacilli_A; order RF39; family UBA660; genus MGBC162267. The sequence continues at coordinate 55,643 of CAOJNP010000004.1, forward strand.
TTTTTAGATCGTTTTGCAGAAAAAGGTCTGATTGAAAAATTAACGACATTGGTTCATAGTAAATTTACAAGAATTACACATGAAGAAGTCATAACCATTTTAAAAAATGCTGATGTAAAGTGGGAATTTGAACCAGTTTATGGAGAAGATATTGCCAAAGAACATGAAAAATATATTACAGAATATTTTCATGGACCTGTTTTCATTACCAATTGGCCAAAAGACATTAAAGCCTTTTATATGAAACAAAACAGCGATGGAAAAACCGTTGCAGCAGCAGATTTAGAAATTCCTGGTGTCGGTGAGTTAATGGGTGGTAGTCAAAGAGAAGAAAATTATGATAAGTTACTGACTCGTATGAAAGAACTTTCAATGGATCCAGAAGAAATGGAATGGTACTTAAATTTAAGAAAATATGGAACTTGTGTTCATAGTGGTTTTGGAATGGGATTCGAGCGTTTATTAATTTATTTAACTGGAGTTGATAATATTCGCGATGTAATTGCTTATCCAAGAACTCCTGGAAATTGCGAATTTTAGTTTGTTTTATAATTTTAAAAGAATATGAAAAGATTTGGTCTTTTCTTTTTCTTATGGTATAATCTTGTTTAAGATAAGAAGGGTTTATTTATGTTTGGTAAAATTAAATTTATAAGTGATAATATTGCACATGTAGAAAATGTTGGAGGTTCAGCGGGAACTCAAGATTTAATGAATGTTCATGTCATTTTTGAAGCGTCTGGACAACGAATTTTAGGAGAAATTACGGAAATTAATCCAGAAATTATTAAAATTCGATTTTTAGGAGAATTTACGAATAATCGTTATGTAAATGGTGTAATTCGAAAACCACTTTTATCAAGTAAAATCCGGATTATAAGTGGAAGTGAATTAAAAGAAATTATTGGAGTTGAATCAAGCGAATCTTTTACACTTGGACATAGTGCAATATATCGTAATTATCATATTTATCCTAGCATTAATGACTTTTTTTCCAATCATTTTTCTATTTTTGGAAATAGTGGAAGTGGAAAATCTTGTGGAGTAGCAAGAATTATTCAAAATATTTTTGGAAATAAAAATATGTTTAATTTTCATGCTAATTTGGTTATTTTTGATTCATTTGGAGAATATAAAAATGCATTTCGATCTATTAATCAATATCACGAAAATTATAACTACAAGTTTATTACAACCAATCCAACAGATTCAGAAGATGTTCCTTTACAAATTCCTGTTAATTTATTAAATTTAGATGATTGGGCTTTGTTATTACAAGCTAATAATCACAGTCAATTACCTATTATTGAACGAACATTGAGGCTTGCTAAAATCTTTAGTCAAAATAATGAGGAAGCAGAAGAGTATAAAAATCATTTGATTGCGAAAGCATTGTTAGCAGTATTGTTTAGCAATCAAACAACAGCTAGTAAGAAAAATGAGATATTTACTATTATTGAAGTGTGTCATACTACTGATTTTAATTTTGATTCAAGAATTGCAGGGCTTGGTTATTCTAGAAGTTTTTCGGAGTGTTTTGAAATTGATTCGAATGGGAATTTTGGAGAAAGTGTTTTGATAACCGATTATATTTTAAAACATGTCAATGATGATTTAGAAGAAGTAAAAGAGCCAACGATTTATTCTTTTGGAGTTTTGGACTTTTCTAAAGCAATGGAATTTACTTTGATCAGTGAAGGATTTCAAAACAATAGTAAAGTTTATGATGATGCTATTATATTAAAGGTTCGTTTAGCTAGTATTTTAAATACTAAAGTTGGAAATTATTTTGTGAATATGGGACATGGAACAAGTGAACAATTTATTGGAAATCTACTTATGAATCAAGGAAAAAAATCACAAATAATTAATATTAATTTAGAGGATATTGATGATATTTATGCAAAAGTAATTGTTAAAATTATGTGTCGTATTTTCTTTGATTTTTCTAAAAGTTTAAAAAATCGTGCTAGTATTCCATTTCATTTAATTTTGGAAGAAGCTCACCGATATATTCAACATGATATTGATACTTTTTTACTTGGATACAACATCTTTGATCGAATTGCCAAAGAGGGAAGAAAATATGGAGTAATTTTGGGTATCATTTCTCAACGACCAGTGGAAATAAGTGATACTGTTATCGCTCAAGTATCTAATTTCTTAATCTTTAAAATGACGCATCCAAAAGATATTAAATACATAGAAGAAATGCTACCAAATATCTCATCTGATGTAATTGCAAAACAAAAAACATTGCAGCCAGGAAGTTGTGTTGCATTTGGTGGAGCATTTAAAATACCTATGATTGTGTCACTCGATTTACCAAATCCTCTTCCTTACAGTTCTAATTGCAATGTCTCAAATTGTTGGAATGTTAAGAAAAAAGAAGATCAATCGGTTCAAGATCAAGCAGAAACGATTAATAATATTAATTTACAAAATGAAATTGACTCACAAAGTACAACTGCATGAGTCTTTTTTTGAAAGGTGTATATAAATGAAAAAGAAATTAATTATAATTGGAGTCATTTTATTTATTTTAATTTTTTTAGTTGGTCTGTTTTTTTATTTGCGAATTCGATTTGCCAAAATAGAAGTGGAACTAAAAAGTGATTTGACCGTACCCATTCGTTCCAATGCAAAGTACTCTGATTTTTTAATTCATATCAATGGAACTTTATTAGAAGATCATCCAATTGATACCAGTAAAATTGGACCTCAAACAATTGAAATCCATTTTAAAAATGAGAATCATATTAAAGTAAAATATCAATTTACTATTGAAGTAGTAGACAAAGAACCTCCGATTGCATGGCTAAAAACGCAATATACCTTGTATCAAGGTTCTTCGGATGATTTTTTTGACAGTATTATGTGTGCAGATAATTATGATTCGAATCCTGTTTGTGGTGTAGAAGGAAATTATGATATGAATACAATCGGAGAATATCCCTTAGAATTTGTGGCAAAAGATTTTAGTGGAAATGAAACAAGACGTCATTTTACTTTGCATATTATTGAAAAACCAACTGGTGGAAATTCTTCTAATCAATCTGGTTCTAAAACGCAAACTGATTTTTTAGAAGTAGTAAAAACTTATAAAAAAGAAAATACAGAAATAGGATTAGATATATCACATTGGCAAGGTGATGTAGATTATGAAGCTTTAAAAAATGCTGGAGTAGAGTTTGTAATATTGCGTGTAGGAACTAGTAATGGAATGGATGGAGATTATATTTTGGATAAAAAATTTATTCAAAATATTACAAGAGCAAATGAAGTTGGAATTCCAGTCGGTATTTATTATTATTCTTATGCAAATAATATGAAGCGTGCAGAACAAGATGCCAAATGGGTGTTAGAACAAATTAAAGATTATCAAGTAGATTTACCTATTGCATTTGATTGGGAAAATTGGGCTTCTTATAATGAATTTCATTTAAGTTTATTTGGTCTTTCTGATATGGCTGAAACATTTATGAGTGTTATCAGTAATGCTGGTTATGAAGGGATGTTATATAGTAGTAAATCTTATTTGGAACAAATTTGGTATCCAACGCGTTACAAAACTTGGTTAGCTCATTATACGAGTCAAACCAATTATAATGGCGATTATGAGTATTGGCAACTTTGTAGTGATGGTGTGATTAGTGGAATACAAGGTGATGTAGATATTGATATTCGTTATAAAAAATAATAATTTTTTAGAATAAAAATATGACTTGTGTAGTAGATCTTAGAATGATATAATAATATTACCAAAGGATAGTTAGTTACATAAAACCGACTATGGTGATAATTGGGAGTCAGAACTCTATGTGGTGTAGAA
>CAOJNP010000005.1 GCA_948439995.1 uncultured Erysipelotrichaceae bacterium
CTAATGTAAGTGGCACAACATCTAAGAGTAATAATGCAATACAAAATTCAGCAGGACTTACTAAGTGTGATAACCATAATTACAGAAAATATGATGACAGAGAATATGATATTGAAATTATTAGAGGCAGTTCTTCTCTTGTTGATGATGTGAGTAAGTTATATAAAGATGAGTTTGATGAGGCAAAAGAAGAATACAATGCCAAACAAACAAGAGCAAATAGGAAAATAAAAGATTATTTCACTCATATTAGTAACAATTCTAAAAGCGATCTTGCTTGTGAAATAATCATAGAACTTGGAGATAAGAAGTATTGGGATACAAAGGATATAAAGTTTAAAAAACGAATGACAAATGTATTTAAACAACAAGTTATTGATTTAGAAACAATGTTACCTACTTTTAAAATAGCAAGTGCTATTATTCATTATGATGAAACAAGTCCACATCTCCATATTGTTGGCGTTCCCATTAAATTTGGCGGTAAAAATGGGATGAAGAAACAAATTGGAAAAAGTGATGTATTTACTAAAGAATCACTTCGTAAACTCCAAGATAAAATGAGAATGCTTTGTATTGAATCATTCAATAAAGAATATAATCTTACTAACTCGTTAAAAGGCAAGAAAAAAGGCAGAAATCGAGATTATCATATAATTGAAATGGATGACTATATGGAAATGAAAGAGCATCTAGAAAAAAATCAAGAAAGACTAGAAGTAGCCAATAAAAAATCATTAGAACTTGATAATCATACTAAAGAAGTAAAAGAAATTATAAACGATTTAAAAACCACTTTAACTTCAAAAGAAAAATATGTATTGAAACAAGAAGATAAAGACAAATTAGTATCTTACATTGATTCTGTTAGTAAAACAAATGATGAATATAAGAAAATTCAAACACTCTCTATCACTCTTAATAATGTTGATACCGAAATAAAGGAAAATCATGATAAAATCAAAACACTTACTGAAAATAATGAGGCACTTACTTTAAGAGTAGAAACATTAACCAAAAATATCAAAAATAAGGATAAGGAAATCGAAGAACTCCAAGAAGAAAATCATTCATTAAAAACCACATTAGAATTTTGGAAAGATAAATTTTTAAGAGTTATGTCTTTAATCAAAGATAAGTTATTTGGTAAAGAAAAAGAACGAGAAAAATATTTTGATGTATCGAAAGACTTATATAAAAAAGGCATTATTAAGGAAGACACATTTAATGAGTTAAAGGATAAATATAAATTTAGTAAAGAACACGAAGATAAAGGAAAAGACGATATAGATTTAGAAATTTAAGTATTTCTAAATCTTTTTAAATATGAAAAAACAGACTGCTGAAATGCAGTCTGTCCTAAATGTGTTTTCTTTTTCTATCTTCAAGAATTTTTTCGATAATAGATGGCACCTCATTCCAATTATCTGTTTGATAACCAGAATAATTTGGATTAAAAAGTCCAAATAAAATTGTGCTTATTCCAGCCAAATTAGCTTCCTCAATATGTCTTAAATCATTATCAATTAATAAGTCATAATTATGTTCTTTTAGAAATTCAACTTTTGAATAAAAACCCAAATTGATATGATTATAATGTAGGTTATTATTTTCAAAGTATTCTACTAATCTTTTCTTTAATGAGGCATATTTATCCATCGGTCTAGCAGAAAGTAAATCCACTATATATTCTTTTTTTATTAATTCATCCAAACAATCTGTTGTACCATCTTTAATTTTGCCGAACGCCATCTTTTCTCGATACTCACTCCAAAATTTTGCAAGTTCTGGATCTCCCCATTTGTATTCTTTATTAGGATCTATATCTGGATTTTCTTGTAAAAATATGTCCCAATAGTACATTTCTAATTCTTTGGTAGATAATAAGGTGTCATCAATATCCACTGCAATTTTGAATTTTGTATCTAAAGTCATTTTTAAGGTTTTTAATCTTTTTAGTTCTTGTTTTATAAATCTAACTGTTTCAAGAATTGACTTTGTAATATCGTTTAGGTCATATATTAGGGATTCTTGAGTGTCATCTTGAGGAGATAATTCATTATTAATATAACTTAAAGTTCCGTTTGGTCCAAAGAGTCCTAATAAATTTAGTTCATCTATTCGGCAGGAAAAATTTGGAATATCACTAGCTTCAGTCGGAAGATAATTTAAATTATATTTTTTTGCTAACATTTTTTGTAATTTAATATCCTCGAAATATCCAAACCAATTTTCATTGTCGTGAAAACTTCCATCTTTCAATCTAAAACCATTTATTCCGTTTTCTTGGACTTCATATTTGGGGTCAACATATGTTTTCCAATACTGATCTGCCATTAGATGTATTAAATAGCCAAAATAAAATGGATTTGATAATTGGTTATAATATTTAAAATAAAATTCATCATAATCGTTTACTTGTCCGTCTTTTACTCTGAAATCCCAAAAATGGGTTAAATATTTGTCTTTAACACCAGAGCCAGTTTCCACATTTCTCCAACAATCTGGAGAAACTGTACCGATTCTTAATAATGTTTCATCCATACCATATTCTTTATTAATTTCTTTTGCTATAGCTTCATGTATTCTTGCAGATGCCATAAAATCCCTCCCTTGTTCAATCGAAGTTATTAATAATTTCAATTATTTCTAGGTTAATTATATCATTTTTTCAGTATTAATAATAGATTGTAAATTTTATTTTCAGAAAGTATTTAAAAATATCAAAAAAAGTATTATAATGTATTCAATGATTGATTCTTATATCAATCGTCTTGGAAAAGTTGTAGATAACTACGACACTCGCACCATTGAGCAATCTATTCTAACTTTTGTTAGATTTAAACATATAGTATCAACTTCAAAAGAAGTTGATTTTTTGCATTTAAAGAAAGAAGGAAAAGATTTAGATGATTAAATTAAAAACAAAAGAATTATTAAAGGTATTACATTTTTAGCATTTATTTAAAGATGGAATGAAAAATGGTATGGAAAAACAAGTTGGTAAATCTGATGTCTTTAATAAAATAAGTTTAGTAAATATTCAAGATAAAATGAGAAAATATTGTATTAATTCCTTCAATAGGATTTATCATTTAAACTATACTCTTAAAGCAAAAGAAGAAGGCAGAAATGTTGATATTAATGTTGCGAATATGAATGAATATAAAAAGTTCAAACGAGAACAAGAAAAATACAAAAAGATACAAAAAGAATTAAATAGTAACACAGATGAATTACAAAATAAATCTAATGAAATTAGTGATATTATTGATAATCTTAAACCTACTATCATTAATAAAAATAACTTTACTATTTCTAATGAAAATATAGATAAAATCAAAAAATATATAGAACAAACAAAATGAGTCTTTTTTATTTTATTTCCTCTATACTATAATTAGGGTATGCTAAAAATAAACTTTAACTTTATCTTTGCTTTGTTACTGCAATATCTGCAGGTAAAAAATCATACATATCAATTACAGAATTTATTCCTTCAATCTCTGCTTCTTCAATAGATTTATTAAAAGCACTTTCAAAAAAGGCAAATTTTAAATCATGAGAAAATTCATCTATTTTTATATAACTAACAGGATATGGGAATGCACCACGAAACCTTGCTCTTAATTATAACATGGAAAATTGAAAAACTAACATTTTTGTGTAAAAATGCACATTTAATATTGATATAATGCATTTATGTACGTATTTGATAAATTGTATAAAACTAAAAAAATATGTTTTTTTTGCCGATGTTGAGTGCTGCCATTTAATTGGGTATCACCTAAATCATTGGATGAGTTAGGTGGATTTCTTATAAATTATAGTTATAAATAGCAATAATATAAAAGGAAGATAATAATTACCAGAGCAAAGTGATTTTCTCAAAACAATGGCAAATACGAACTGTCATTATTTTCTTTTTGTAAAGAAATAAGTAATGAAAAAGTTGTTAAGTACCCGTCCTTAAGGCAACCAATGATAGAACTTCCAATTTAAGAGATGCGAATGATATAAATATAGTCTTAAAAAAATACGAAAATGATTTAAGAGAATATTCTAACGTATTTAGGAATTTGAAAAAAAATCAAAATTCGTGATGACAGAATTGAAGAGTATGATGATTTTTTAAATGATTTATATGATGGAGATATACTTGATGACAACGATATTGATATTATTCAAAATAATAAAATAACGATAAAAGAGATGAAGTTAAACGATAAATATGTTAAAATAATAAATAATTGAGGAAGTTTACATTATGAAATATAATTATCCGGTTAAATATGCTGCTATGCCAATTATAGAACAAGTTGGCTGGAGTCATGGATTAAATGAATTAAAAAGAAACTATGATGTGGTTTGTTATATAGTATCTAAATGTTATCTATTAAGTGATAAAACTAAATATAAAGAAAATGGTAAAAATGAGAAAGTGTATGAAGTTGTATTTCCATATCAAAAAGGACAATACTATAGTTGGGAGAGAGTTACCCCTTCATTTAATGTTTTTAATCATGCTTGTACTAATTCAGATTTTGTAGAAAAAGTATTTGATAGTTATGAAGAAGCATTAGAATTTGTTACACAGAAAAATAAAAAATTATTTGATAAAACTTTGGTTCATTTATCATACACAGAAGATTTAGCTGCTCAACTTTCAAAAAAAAGAGAAGAATTCAATGATATGTTGTCTAGGTACAAAATGTTGGAGCAACAAATCTTAGCAAATACATCTGATTTCAAGCAATCTAATGTAAAAGCGTTAAATAAATTAATAATGAAGAATAAAGGTAAAATTAAAGTTTTGTCTAGTAGTTTGTATGAATTTTTAGAGTATTCTTCCTATTCAAAGTTTATTGTGTATTCTATATCTATAGAACAATATGATAAATTGGTAACATTAATCAATAATCAAGATACATCTGATATTTCAGAGATTATGGAAAATGCTAGTCCAATTTTATACTACGACTGTGAAGCAAAAGAAAAAAATATTATGGCCATTGATCAAGATGGCAATGTTCTATATTATATAAATGAATGGGAAACTTTAAAAAGTAATGATGAACAAAAAATACCATCTGTTGAATTAAAAGAGATAGATGATAAAACAAGTCATTTATTTACAACTGAAACACTTGAAGATATAATGCTAAGTTTTAATGAGCATAAATATATAAATCCAAATGAAATTCAAGGATCAGTTCTAAAGAAAACTTTATTTGATAAAAATAAGGAATAATTAGTAAAAATTATTGCTACTTTTTCTTATTTTTGCGAAAAGTTGTAGATAACAACTTTATTGCATCAGATTGATAGGAAACTCGAACTTTTTATTCGAGAGTAATAAATAAGGTATAGGTTCTTCTTTAGTTCAAAAATGTAGGAATGCTTGTAAAAGTTCTGAATGGCTAGTTCAAACAGATAAAGTTAAAGATTTTTATAAAAAATAGTCTTTCAAGAAAATAATGACTACTTTTTAACAATTTCTTGTAAATGGATTCCAAATGGTATCAATCATAATAAAAATTGTTAAATTAGTTATAAAAATAAATAGGTGTTGATAAAATGAAAAAAGTAATTATATTAGATTTACAATGCTAATAAAAAAATTGAATTTTCAAAACATTTCATATAACATTAATTTCATATTTTCTTTTTTTAAGAAGTTTTTAATTCATTCTAAAAGTAAAAGTGAGCATTAATAATATTATTTATAGTTATTATTTGAAATGTTAATAAGCATTGCTTGTAGCAACGAATTTTACTTTATATAATAATTCTTAAAGAAAGGAGTTTTTCTAAAATGTTAAAAGAAAACATTAGATCAATAAGAAAATCCAGAGGACTTTCTCAAGAAGAACTTGCTATTAAATTAAATGTGGTAAGACAAACAATTTCCAAATGGGAGCAAGGATTATCTGTTCCAGATTCAGAAATGTTAATCTCAATATCAGAAATTTTTGAAACACCTGTGAATATTTTACTTGGAGAAAATATTTCTGAGTCTAAAGGAGATGATTTAAAAACAATTTCTGAAAAATTAGAGATAATAAACTTGCAACTGTTGCAAAGAAAGATTGCAAGAAGAAAAATGATTCATTGGATACTTATTTCATTATGTGTAATCATAATAGTAATCTTCCTCTTTTTAATTTTATTAAATAGTCCTTATTTTAATTTTGATTATAATAATCCTGAGAATGCTGTTTTAGGAGTTCTTTTTCATTCGTTTGAATGGTTATTTGTTAGAATAGCGCCAATTATCTTTATTGCATCGATAATTGGAATAGTATTGACACGTAAGAAAGTTTAACTTTGTATAACATATTGAATTACAATTTATTATAAAGATTAAATGATTTCAACAAAGTGGCTATCATTGATTTATAAATAAACTTTATGCAAGTTTTATTCTATAAGTTTTTTACGAAATCCATTTAAGTTAATTTTACATTTCAGATTAACAATTTAATTTTGTCAGAGATGTTTTTTGTTAAAGTTCATTGCAAATAATAATGAAATTTGGTATAAAAGAAATTATATTATAAAAAATGGATCATCCAGTAATTTGAATAGGGATATAAATATTATTTGAAATAAAAGTTGTTTAAGAATAATTAATTTATTATTTCATAGGATTTAATGGTGAGAATATGAAATGTACCATTGATCTACCTTATCCAAAAATTCAGGTTCAAAAAAAAGATGTTCATACAGCTAAATTACTCATGCATAGTTATGCGGGAGAAATTAGTGAAGAAACTGCAATTCATCAATACTTATATCAAAGTTTTTTATTACAAGATCAATATGAAGAAATTGCACATGTTTTAGAAGAAATTAGTAAAACAGAAATGCATCATTTAAAAATTTTAGGACTTTTAATAAAAAAACTTGGAGTTTATCCTGTTTTTTTAGATCCAATTGTCGGACATTATGAATTTTGGAATAGTGAAAATGTTGTTTATGAAAATCATTTATCTTCTATGTTACAAGCAAACATTGAAGCAGAAACACAAGCAATTCGGACTTATCGAGAATTGATTTATGTAATTGATGATCTATATATTAAAGAAATTTTAAAGCGAATTGTTTTAGATGAGCGTCTTCATTTAGAAATATTTGAAACACTTTTAAAAAGTGTTTCTACAAAGTTTTCCTAAAGTGTGAGGAAAACTTTTTCTTTTTCTTTTTTTCTGTTATAATATTTTTATTATAGGAGGGGACACGATAGTGAAATACGATGCAATTGTAATCGGTGCTGGTAATGGTGGATTGATGGCAGCCCTAACACTACAAAAAGAAGGAAAAGAAGTATTAATACTAGATTCTTCTAATATGCCAGGAGGATTTGCGAGTAGTTTTATAAGAGGAAGATTTGAATTTGAAACTTCATTACAAGTGTTACTTGATTATGGTACAGAAGAAAATCATGGACCATTTTATGAGCTTTTAAAAAGAGCAGAAATTTTAGATGAAGTAAAATTGAAAGCTTTAAGTGAAAGTTATTATGTAAAAACAGGCGATAATCAAGAATATATATTTCCATTTGGACAAGATGATTTTATTTTAAAAATGGAAGAGTATGTGCCACAAAGTAAAGAAAGTATGAAACAATTTTTTGAATTATCAAAAGAGGTTACTGAAGGTTTTCGCTATATGAATGAATCTAAAAAAGTAGATGTTGATGAATTAAAAGAAAAGTATCCTAATTTTATGATTGCTTCAAGTTATTCTGTAAAACGAGTTTTAGAATCTATAAAGATGCCAGAAAAGGCTCAAGAAATACTAATGACACAATGGGGCACTTTTGGAAGTCCAAGTGAAAATTTATCTTTTGTATCTTTTGCAACAATGATTTATTCTTATATTACTTATGGAGGATATATTCCAGTCATGCGAAGTCATGAAATCAGTCTTGCATTACTAGAAAAGTTTGAGTCTTATGGAGGTAGTATTCGTTTTTTATCTCGCGTAACAAAGCTTATTTTTGAAAACGATAAAATTTGTGGTGTAAGAGTAAATGGTGGATCAACTTATTATGCGGATCATATTATATCTAATATTTCTCCTTCTATCTTTTATAGTACTTTGCTTCCAAAAGAAATGCAAACAGATCGAATGAGAGAAATCTGTAATGCTAGAACACTTGGTGCCAGAGGATTTTCTATTTTTTTGGGATTAAATCGAAGTGCAAATGATTTAGGTTTGAATCATTATCGTTATTTTTTAACAAATGATTTGGATCATAAAAAAGCATATCAAAGTTGTCAAGAACTTTATCCTAATTATTGTGTTGCAACTGTTTTGAATCAAGCTTTACCAAATTGTTCTTCTTCCGATACAACCATTCTTACAATTACAAGTTTGTATACTAGTGATATTTTTTCAGAAGAAGCAACGGAAGAAAATTATTATGATTTGAAAAATAAAATTGCCAACCATTTTATTGACTTTTTTGAAAAAACAACCAATCTTTCTATTCGTGAAGCGATTGAAGAAATTGAAATTGCATCTCCCGCTACTTTTGCACGTTACGGAGGTCATCCAGATGGATGTATTTATGGTTACATGCCAAAAGGATATGATAATGTCATTCCAAGAATGATGAATGAAGTAAATGAAAATTGTTTAATGCATGTTCATTTTTGTGGAGGGTTTGCATCTCGGTTATCTGGTTATTTTAATACTTATTTTAGTGGAGAGCTAGCAGCTTTAAAAACTTTACAAGATATGAAAAGAGAAGAAGGTGATGAAGATGAAATTACAGATTAGTAAAAAAGAACAACAAGATTTTGAAACGTTTTATGCACTTTCTAAAGATCGTGAAATTTGTTTTCATCAAGCAAATAAAAAACCAATTATTTCGAATTATCGGTCGAATGATTTAGCAAGAAACTTACATCCTGGTTATTTTTGGGTACGAATTAAAGATATTAAATTAGAAACCAATGATACCAAAACTTTTATTTTAGAAGCTGATCGTGATCATGGAACGAATCGTTTACCACGATTTCAAGCAGGTCAATATATTACTTTACAAATTCCACTGGGAAAAGGGATGTATATACGTCCTTATTCTCTTAGTAGTTCTTTTAAAGAACATTATCAAATTACGATTAAAAGAGTTTTACATGGTAAAATTTCTACTTATTTTTGGAATACAGTTCGAATTGGAGATACGTTCTTAGCAAGAGGTCCCTATGGAAATTTTGTCTATCAACCTATACGTGATAGTGAGCATATTGTTGCGTTAGTTGGAGGAAGTGGTATTATTCCCATTAAAGCTATTGCAGAAGATATTGTAAATAATAAAATTGCTGCTAAAATGACAATTTTATATGGAGCAAAAACGAAAGATGATTTAATTTTTCGTACTGAATTAAATGAATATGTTAAAACTTGTTCTAATATTAAAGTGGTGTATGTGTTAAGTGAAGAAAAAAAAGATGGTTATGAACACGGTTTTATCACTAGAGATTTGATTTTAAAATATCAAGAAACTTCTCATAGTTATTTTGTCTGTGGAACCATTCCATTTTATCAATCCATGAATAAAATTTTAAAAAGTATGGATGTTCCTAATAAATATATTCGTCATGATTCTTATATGGAGCATGATATTCCAGAGTTTGAAGAAAAGTTTGATATATTAATTTTATCTTCTACAGGAGAACAAAAAATAAGTTGTAAAGGAAATCAGACACTTATGGATGCTATGGAACACGAAGGAGTCATTATTCCTAAAAAATGTGGGGTAGGAGTTTGTGGATATTGTAGAAGTAAATTAATTCGTGGAGAAGTTTTAACGAATTATGATTATGTAAGAAAAGCAGATAAAAAGCACCATTATATTCATCCATGTTCCACATATCCATTAACGAATTTGATTATTCAATTACCAAATTAATTTAAAAAAAGAATCTTTTGTAGTATTCTTTTTTTGTTAAAACTTAGATATATTGAAAAAATGATACAAAGAGACAGAAAAATATGATATACTTAGTGTTATAATCTGGACTGTAAATAATTTATTCTTTATTGTCCATGATAATATAGAGGTGTATTATGAAACTGGAAAAATTTCAAAAAAAAGATCCTAAAAAGAAAACATTGATTTTTGGTGGAATTCTTTTTTTATTATTTCTTACAATTATGATTGTATATCGAAGTTTTGCATTTTTTGAAGAAAATCAAGAATTTAATATTATAAAAGGACAAGTTCCTGATCAATACTATGATGTTTTGCTTTCACTTACAGAAGAAAAAGATGGGATCAAAACTCAAATTCAAGAAATTCCCGAAAAAGAAAATGGAAAAAAATATAATGTAGAAGTGTTATGTGATGAAACGGATGGTTATTGGGATTATCAAGATTGGAATATCGTTATCAATGTAAAAAAAACTAGAACCAAATGTAAAATTAATTTTAAAGAAGAAGAAACTTTTGAATATCCTAGTCCATCTACTGATTATGAAATTGTTTCCTTTATCAATTATCCAAATGCTGGAGGTGGTGTTCCACATTCTTTTTCTTGGAATGCAAATTTAGAGCCATATCAAGGAAAAAAAATAACAGGTATTATTGTAGGTCATATTGTTGGGTATAAATTTTGTTCTCCTAGTAATAGTAACATTTCTTATAAATTATATATAAATGATAACTTAATTTACAATAAAGATGTTGTTTTAAAATCTAATTATAATATGGAAGAGCAAATGCAATACTATCAAATCATACCGAATTTGGAAATTTTAATTAATGAAAATACTACAATGCGTGTTGAACAAAAAGATGATTGTGGGAGTCCAGGTGGAGTGTATGTATATGGAATTTTAAATTGATTTTTACCATTTTTTAAAATTGTTATAAAAAGATGATTCATTTAAACGGAATCATTTTCTTTTTTAAGATATTTTGTAGTATTCTTTTTTTCTTGCTATAATGTTTTTGGTGATTTAAATTGAATTTAGAAATGCAAGCCATAGAAAAAAATATGAAAAAACATAATCAGTTGTTGAGTGAATATGCTACACTTGATGAAAATGCGATTCGTTTTTTAGAAGAACAAAACGATTGTCGACCACCATTTTTTCGAGATATTGATCGTATCATTTATTCGATGTCTTATACAAGATATATGGATAAAACCCAAGTTTTTTCATTCCAAAACAATGATCATATTAGTAAAAGAATGATCCATGTTCAATTGGTTAGTAAAATTGCTAGAACAATTGGTCGAGCACTTAATTTAAATGAAGATTTAATTGAAGCAGCTGCCTTGGGTCATGATCTTGGACATACTCCTTTTGGACATGTTGGTGAATCTATTTTAAATCGGATTAGTTTAGAACATAAAGAAGGTTATTTTCATCATAATATTCAAAGTGTGAGATTATTAATGGAAATCGAACAAAATGGAAATGGTAGTAATCTTACATTACAAGTTTTAGATGCGATTATGTGCCATAATGGTGAATTTATTTATCAAAAATATCAGCCTAAAAAGAAAACCAAAGAAGAATTTTTAAAAGAATATTATGAAAGTTATGACAATCCATCCATTGTGAAAAAATTAATACCTATGACTTTAGAAGGATGTGTTGTGCGAATTAGTGATATTATTGCTTATTTAGGACGTGATATCAATGATGCTTGTGCTTTGAAAGTTTTTGATAAAAAAGACTTGCCAAAAGAAATTGTCGATATTTTAGGATGTCATAATCGAGAAATCATTAATACAATTATAACAGATGTCATTACGCATAGTATTAATCAAAAATATCTTTCTATGAGCAAAGAAGTGTTTCAAGCCATGTCTAAATTAAAACAATTTAATATGGAACAAATATATTTAAAAGCAAACGATCAAGAATCGTTAAAACAATATGAGCATATTTTTCAAACTGTCTTTCAAGGATGTTTAAAAGATTTGGAAATAAAAAATCAAAATAGTAAAATATTTCAAGATTTTTTGAATTATAAAAATGAAAATTATCAAAAAAAGAATACAAATGTTAGAAAAGTAATTGATTATATTGCTGGAATGACTGATAATTATTTATTAATGGTTTATTCTGATTATAAGAAATAAAAAATTGGATAATCTAAAAAAGAGGTGAATCAATATGGTTTATAAAAAATATGAATATGATTCTTTTCGAATTTTTACTTTGCAAACGGATCAATTTAAAAATTGTCACATGGAAGTGATTTTTCAAAGTGATGCGACGACTGGAAATTTAGCATCCAAAAGTTTTTTATCAGATATGATTAGTTATTCTTCAAAAAAATATCCTACTAGAAGAGAATTTGTAACTCATTTAGAAGAACTTTATAATGCCTATTTTTATGGAGTAACAACGAAGGTTGGGAAATCTTTGCTCACGAACTTTATCTTTGACTTTTTAGATCCATTTTATGTGAAAGAAAAAAATTATTTAGATGATTGTATGGAATTTTTATTTGATACTTTAATGCATCCGAATTGTTCTCAAAATGAATTTGATTTTAAAACATTTCAAGTTGTAAAAAGTAGATTGAAAAGTGAAATAGAAAGTTTAAAAGAAAATCCAACGAATTATAGTTTGAGAAGAAGTTTACAAGAGCTTTATCCTGATAGTATTAGTAGTAAAGTTGTTCTAGGAAGTGTCGAAGAAATTGAAAAAATTACTCCTGAGAATTTATTGGATACTTATAAAGAATTATTTGATACTAGTTATTGTGATATTTATATCATTGGTAATTTAGATATGGATCAACTTGCTAAAATGATTTTAAGATATTTTAAAAATAGGAGTATTAAAATCCATGAACAAGAAGTGTATGTGAAGAATAAAAAGATAAAGACATTAAAGAAAAAAGAAGAAGAAGGAAATTTTGTTCAAAGTAATTTAGTTGTTGCTTATCAAATGCAAGGTTTCTTAAAAAAAGAATATGACTATGTATTAAGTGTTTTTGGTGAAATATTTTGTGGTTCTTCTCTCAATTCTAAATTATATCAATATTTAAGAAACGAAAATTCACTGTGTTATCGTGTGCAAACCATTTATCAAAAATTTGATGAATGTTTCTTCATCTCTGTGGGATTAGATGGTAAGAATAAAAAGTTAGCTGTGAAATTAATTGAACAAGCTATGAGAGAAATGATAAGTGGTAAATTTTCAGAGGAAGATTTAGAAATGGCAAAAAAACAACTTTCTTTTGCATTGACTATGTCGTTTGATAATCAGAATAGTATTGTCAATAGTTATGTTTTTCATAATTTAGTTGATTCTCCTTTATTAGAAGAGAGAAAAGAAGGGATTATGAAAGTTACCAAACAAGATGTGATGCGTCTTGCAAAAAAAATGAAATTAAGTCTGATTTATGAATTGAAGGAGGCAGCACATGAAGGAAATTAAACTAAAAGGTTTAAATGAAACTATTTACTTTGATCAATGTAAAAATGGGCTTCCTGTTTATTTATGGGTTAGAGAAAAAGGAATGGGGTATTATGCTACTTTATCGGTAAAATATGGCTCCATAGATACAGAGTTTAAGGTTGGAAATAAAAATTATCAAGTTCCAAATGGTGTGGCTCATTTTTTAGAACATCTAAAATTTAATGAAAGTGATGGAAGTAATGCTTCTGATTTTTACCAAAAAAATGGAAGTGATGTCAATGCTTTTACTACTTTTAATTATACTTCGTATGAAGTATATGGTACGGAACAATTAAAAGAAAATGTAAATCATTTGCTTGATTTTGTAATGACTCCTTATTTTACTAAAAAGATGGTACAAAATGAAAAAAATATTATTGTAGAAGAAAATAAAATGGATTTAGATAATCCAGGAAATCAACTTTATTATGGCACTTTTCAAAATGTGTTTAAATTTGATAAACATCGCAATTTTATTACTGGAATGGAAGAAGATATTTTAGCAACAACTTTAGAAGATATTGAACTTGTTTTTGATACTTTTTATCATCCTAAAAATATGTTTTTAGTGATTACTGGAAATTTTAATCCTTATGAAGTGATTACTTTTATAAAAGAAAATCAAGATGCAAAAGAAATAAAACCATTTAAAAAACCGAAAACAAAAGAAATTAAAGAGCCATTTAAAGTAGTAGAAGTTTATGAAGAGAAGAAAGCTAATGTGGAAATTCCCAAATTAAGAATTGCTGTTAAAATGTTAAGAAAAAGTTTTAAAGAGCGCGATGATTATAAATTACGATTTTTACTTGCTCTTATTCTAAATACTAATTTTGGAGCAACTTCGGATCTTTATGAAGATTTATTAAACAAAGATTTAATCGTAAGTTTAGGTGCTGAAAGAGCAATTATTGGAGAATATGTTTTTCTATTTTTAAATGTTGTATCTAAATATCCAGATGAAGTATTGCCAATTCTTAAAAAAGCTTTAAAAAATTTATCGATTACGGAAAAAGAATTAACGAGAAAATTGCATTCTTCGATTGCCAATATGGTTTTAAGCTATGATGATATGACTGAAATCAATACCACAATTCAAGAGCAAATCATGAATTATGGAAAAATTATTGATAATAAAAAAGATATTTGCGAATCGATTACATTAGATGATGCAAAACAAGTATTAAAAGATATTTCTCTAAAAGAAATGGCTGTTGTAGTATTAAAAAATAATGTAAAAAGTTCTGATTAATTCAGAATTTTTTTGTTTTATTTTTCTTTTTCGAAAAAAAGCAGTTGATGGGAACTTTTTTGGGTCATAAGCATAGATTAAATTAGAGGAGGTATTCCAGTGGCAAATTATAAGGAAATTGTGACAAAAGCTGTAGTGGGAAAAGCAAAAAAAACATCTACTTCTCATTATGAGCTTAAACCAAATGAAAGACCGGATACGGTTTTAGGGTGCTGGGTCATCAATCATAGTTTTCGAGGAAAAAATAATCATGGAATGGTAAGTATTGACGGTGAGTTTGATGTGAATGTTTGGTATTCTTATGATAATGATACGAAAACAACTGTTAGTACAGAACGTTTTTCTTATAACGATAAAATGAATATTCGTTTAAAAGATGATGTTCCACTTACTGATTCATCTGAAATAATTGTAAGAGGTTTAAAACAACCAACTGTTACGAAAGTAGATGTAAATGATGGTATCGTTATACTCGATATTGAAAAAGAATTAGGTGTAGAAGTTGTTGGGAATACAAAGTTAAAAGTTTCGGTAGAAGACATCGAAGATGATTATGAAGAAATCTTAGATGAAGACGAATTAGAAGAAACTTTTGAAGAACAAATGGAAGAAGTAACTGACGATTATTTATCATAAATAGCGTCAACCAAAATTGGTTGACACTTTTTGTGGTTTATGATATGATTTATGAGATATAAAAAGAGAGGAGCAATTTTTATGGCAGTTAAATTAAGATTAAAAAGAATGGGATCGAAACAAAAACCTTTCTATCGTATTGTTGCAGCGGATTCCAGAAGTCCAAGAGATGGAAAATTTTTAGAAACGGTTGGTACTTATGATCCTATTAAAGGTGCTGATGTAGTTACAATTAAAGAAGACCGTGCATTATATTGGATGGAACATGGTGCAATTCCTACTGATACTGTTCGTAGTATTTTGAGTAAACAAGGAATTATGAAAAAGTTTGCTGAATCTAAAGTAAAAGAAGGAAAATAATGAGTTTAGAAGAATATGCTGAATTTTTAGTAAAAAGCATTTGTAAAGAATCCGAAATGGTCCGTGTGCAAAGTTTTCAAGAAGATGAGAGTACCAATATTGAAATATTAGTACCAGAGTCTGAAATGGGCGCTGTAATTGGGAAATCTGGTAAGGTTGCAAGTTCATTACGAATTTTAATTCAAGCTTATGCTTATTTGCAAAAATGTGGTAAAGTAAAAGTAAATATTGAAGCGTTTTAAACAATCTTAGGATTGTTTTTTCTTTTGTAAACAATCCAAAATTTGCGTTTTAATCATTATTTTTGTGATATGATAAGAATAGGTGAGAAAAATTGAAACAAAAAAAAGGCTTTACTTTAATTGAATTATTAGCAGTAATTGGAATTTTGGGAATACTTGGGACAATTGCAACGACAAGTGCAATTAATATTTCACAAAAATTAAAAAAAGAGATGCTATGTGATACTTTAGAATTTATATCAAGTGCTGGAAAAACATATGGTAGCGACATTTTTGATGGTTTGGATGAAGAAGGTCTTGATTTAACGGTAAGTGAATTGGTTCAAAAAGGATATTTAAAAAAAGATCAAGTTGTTAATCCCGTTGATCAAAATTCGATGGATGAAGTTGTAGTACATGTTTATCGAAAAAATAATCGAGCTTATGCTCATGTCTTTTATGAAGCTCCTTTTTGTGAGGAATAATTTGCTTATCAATCTATATTTATGTTAAAATAAATTTTCTTTTGAAAGGAGTTTTATTATGGAAAAAACAGTTTGCTTAATTGGAAGACCCAATGTGGGAAAAAGTTCTATATTTAACCGATTAATCAAAGAAGATAAAGCAATCATCATGGATACACCTGGTATTACTAGAGATCGTATTTATGGAAATGTTCAATTTCAAGATAAGTCTTTTTTTCTTATAGATACTGGTGGTCTTGATCTTGGACATCATGATTTTTCTGAAGATATTTTAGTTCAAGCTAGTTTTGCGATTGAAGAGGCAGATACTGTTCTTTTTGTTGTCGATGGAAAAAGTGAATTAAATAAAAATGATTATTTTATTCGTGATCTTCTTTTAAAAGCTCAAAAACAAGTAATTGTTGTAGTAAATAAAATTGATAATGAATCTAGAAAAGAGGAAGTTTATTCTTTTTATGAATTAGGATTTGAAACAGTAATGGGAGTTTCTGCAGCTCATAAATTAGGTTTTCAAGAATTATTAAAAGAAATTACAAAGGATTATCCAATTCGTTTCAAAGATGAAGAGGAAATTTGTAAATTTTGCTTGATTGGAAGACCTAATGTTGGAAAAAGCAGTTTAATGAATGCATTATTAAATGAGGATCGATCAATTGTTAGCGAGATTGCTGGTACAACTAGAGATTCGGTTGATACAAGATTTACTTATCAAAAAGAAGATTATGTTGTCATTGATACGGCGGGAATTCGAAAAAAAGGGCGCATTTATGAAAATATTGAAAAATACAGTTTTTTAAGAAGTTTAAAAGCGATCGAAAGAAGCGATGTTTGTGTTTTGGTAATTGATGCGAAAGAGGGGATTATTGAACATGACAAACATATTATTTCTTTTGCAGAAGAACGAGGTAAGGGATTAGTTTTGGCTGTCAATAAGTGGGATACAATAAATAATCCAGATCAAGAAATGAAAAAGTGGAAAGAAAAGATCTTTTATGAATTTCAATTTTTAAGATATGTGAATGTTGTATTTTTATCTGCTTTAACGAAAAAAAGAATTCATACTTTAATGCCAGAAATCATTCTTGCTTATAAAAATAATAAAAAAGAAATCATGACCAGTCAGTTAAATTCAGTGATAGAAGAAGCAACGAAATTGCATGAAGCTCCTTCCTATAAAGGAAAGAGATTGAAAATATATTATGTATCTCAAACGGATAGAAAGCCTCCGAAATTTACTTTTCAAGTCAATAATAAAGGATTGGTTCATTTTAGTTATGAACGATATTTAGAAAATAAATTAAGAGAAAATTTTGATTTAACAGGAACTCCTATTATTTTGAAATTTAAAAATAAAAATGAATCATAAATTTTCTTTTCTTTTTTGTAAACTTGGCGAATCAAATAAAATTTGTAATCCTTTTTGATACATTTTGTTAGCTAGTATGATATTTCCTTCAGACGATAGATAATATTGGGAAAAAGTTTGATAATTAAAATTTTCTGGAGTTACGATAAAATCTAGGGGATTAATTTCAATTTCTCCACTGGCATCGTAATAATGATCTTGATAATAAAAAATCATATGGGATATGCTATGACAGATTACTCCTTCTGGAAATAAACGTTTTAAAATTTGAGCATAGATCGGACAAAATCCCTTTTGATAATAATGGATTGCTAAGTCTCCTTGTTTTTGGCAACGATTTGTGATGTGAGTAACACAGTTTTTTTTCGAATCATAAATCCACCATATCTCACATTGATCCACATCAGTGTAATCTTCAAAATGATATTCAAATTCTTGATTCATTGCAGCAATAACTTTTTCAATTTGAGATCTTTGCAATTTTAGTTCACCTCTTTTTGGTTTATAGAATATTATATGATAAGAGCCCAATATTTAAAAGGGAAAGTTGCAAATTTAAGGAAGTCATGATACATTAAAATGAATGTATTCGATAAATTTGGGATTTTCATAAGTTGTACGGAGTGTGTTTTATGGTTAATTATATAAAAAACTTAAAAATTCATTATACATTTCATAATATTAATGCAGATACAACCATCGTTTTATTACATGGTTGGGGACAAAATATTGAAATGATGATGCCAGTTGGTTCACTTTATCATTCTTTTTATAATGTTTTGATTTTAGATTTACCAGGGTTTGGGGAAAGTGATGAGCCAGAAAGTGCTTGGACAGTTTATGAATATGCTTCTTTTTTAAAGGAGTTAGTTGATTCTCTTTCTTTAAAAAAAATTATTTTAATGGGTCATTCTTTTGGAGGAAAAATAGCTTTGGTTTATGCTTCAAAATATCCTGTTGAAAAATTAGTTTGTTTTGCAAGTCCTTATTGTAAAGAAATGAAAAAGTTACCTCTTAAAACAAAAATTTATAAATGTCTTAAAAAAGTATTCTTTTTAAAATGGATTGCCAATATTATGAAGCATTATATTGGATCTTCCGATTATAAAAAAGCAAGTGAGAAAATGCGAGGTGTGCTAGTTCAAAGTGTAAATTTGGATATCAGCGAAGATGTAAAAAAAATTAGTTGTCCTGTTTTATTAATTTGGGGAAGTATGGATACAGCAGTTCCTGTAAAAAGAGCTTATGAATTAGAAAAGTTGATTCCAGATGCAGGTGTTGTTTTGTATGAGGGTAATTCCCATTATGCATATTTAGAAAGATTACAAGACGTAAAATCAGTGTTAGATCACTTTTTTCAAGTTCGGAGGTAATTTATGTATTTATTTATTAGTATTTTTTTTATTCCATCGATTCTTTTAAGTATTCAATACCATCTACATTCTTTACAACAAAATTTTTATAATGAGAATAATCGTTATTTGAAATGGGAATTTTCTAAATGGAGTCATATGTTCTCCCTTTCTTCCATTTTTTTATTAATTTTTAATCTCATTCATTTCTTTTTTCCAAGTCAATTTCTGTTCTTTTTTAACTCTGTTTCTCTTTTCTTTTTCTTTTTTCAATATAAAAGAAGAAAAAAAGAACAAGTGAAAATTCCTTTACAGATTACCAATCGTTTAAAACGTTTGATGGTGACATTAGGACTTTTTCATATGATTCCTTTCTTTCTTTTTGTTTTTTGGCCGAATTATTTTTTCTTTTTCTTTTTTCTTTCTTTTCTTTTAACATTTGAGTTTTTCTTTGTTTTTTTAGCAAATGTGGTCAATATTCCTATCGAAAAATATGTTTTTCATTATTATAAAAAGAAGGCTATGAAAAAATTATCTATAATGCAACATTTGGAAGTGATTGGAATTACTGGAAGCTATGGTAAGACAAGTAGTAAAAATATTTTAAATACAATTTTAGGAGTGAAGTATAATTCTTTTGCAACTCCAAAAAATTATAATACTCAATATGGACTTATTTTAACTATTAATCAATACTTGGATAAATTTGAAGATTATTTTATTGCTGAAATGGGAGCATTTAAAAAAGGAAGAATAAAACTTTTATGTGATATGGTTCATCCGAAATATGGAATTTTAACAAGTATTGGAACAGCTCATTTAGAAACTTTTGGATCAATTAAAAATATTCAACAAGGAAAATTTGAACTGATCGAATCGCTTCCCAGTGATGGCGTAGGGATTTTAAATATGGATGATCCAAACCAAGTTCAATATGATTTACAAAATCATTGCCGAATTATCTGGATTGCCATTCAAAATGAAAAAGCTGATGTAATTGCTCATAATATTACAATGGATCAAGATGGTATGAAATTTGATGTTTTTTTTAAGAAGAATCAAATCACATATTCTTTTCAAACTAAATTATTAGGAGAAGCTAATATATATAATATATTGGGAGCACTTGCTTTGGGAGAGACTTTAGGTCTTAGTTATGAAGAATTAGCAAAAGGTGTTCGAAAATTGCAACCAATTCCTCATCGTTTGGAATTAAAAGCAACTGGCAACACTATTATTATTGACGATGCTTATAATTCTAATCCTGTTGGATCCAAAATGGCACTTGATGTTTTGAAGTTAATGGATGGTTTAAAAGTAGTCGTAACTCCTGGGATGATTGAACTGGGAGATAAACAATATGAATATAATAAAAATTTTGGAATGTTAATTAGCGAAGTTGCTGATTATGTCATTTTAATTGGGAAAGAACAAACGAAACCAATTTTAGATGGTTTATTGGAAAAACATTTTGATTGTGATAAAATAATGATTAAGAATGATGTAAAAGATGCTTTTCCAATCATTGATACTTGGAAAAAAAGCTGTCAAAAAACATATATATTATTAGAAAATGACTTGCCAGATATTTACAACGAATAGAAAGAGTGATGTTATGAAAATCAAAGTAGGAGTTATTTTTGGTGGAGACTCTGTGGAACATGAAGTAAGTATTATTACTGCAGTTCAAGCAATGGAATATATGGATACTACCAAGTATGAAATTATTCCTATTTATATTGATAAAAATAGAAATTGGTATACTGGAAATGCTTTATTGAACATGGAAACATTTCAAGATTTAAGTAAAGTTTCTTTTAAGACAACACACGTTTGTTTAACCAAAAAAGAAAATGATTTTATATTAGTTAATCTTCAAAGTACTTTTAAAAAAGTGGTTTCTACCATTGATGTAGCTTTTCCTATTGTACATGGAAAAGGTGTAGAAGATGGTTCTTTGATGGGTTATTTGGATACTTTAGGAATTCCTTATGTAGGTTGTGATATACTTGGAGCGAGTCTTGGACAAGATAAGGTTTTACAAAAACAAGTTTTAAAGGCATGTAATGTTTCTGTTCCAAATTTTATCTGGTTTTATGAAAATGAATATTTTGAAGATTCTTTTGAGATATTGAAACAAATTCAAACTCTTGGTTATCCAGTTATTGTAAAACCTGCAAGACTTGGAAGCAGTGTTGGAATTCAAGTTGTTAAATCAGAAGAAACGATAAAACAAGCAATTGAAGAAGCCATTATATATGATGAAAAAATTATTGTTGAAGAAGTTATTCCTAATTTAATGGAAGTAGATATTGCTGTTTTAGGAAATCACAAAAGTATGGAAGTTAGTGAAATTGGAGAAATGCTTACCAATCATGATTTTTTAACTTTTGAAGATAAATATATTGGGGAAGGAAAGAAGAAAGCACCAAGTAAGAGTAGTAAAACTGATTCAAATAGTGGTTTTCGCATTCCAGCTAATTTAGAAAAAAAAGTAGAAGAGGAAATCATTGCAACTGCAAAACAAGCTTTTTTAGCACTCAATTTAAAAGGTGTAACTCGTTTTGATTTTTTGATTGATCAAAAAAGTCAAAAAGTTTATGTAAATGAGCCAAATACGATTCCAGGATGCCTTGCATTTTTCTTTTTTACACCAAAGAATATCACATATACTGATTTATTAGATCGATTGATTACATTAACGATTAAAGATTATAAAAATTCTCAAAAGAAAATTTCTTCTTTTGAATCAAATGTGTTATCTACTTTTCAAGGTTCTAAGGGAGCAAAAAATAAATTAAAAAAAGAAAGTTAATTTGAAATATAACTTTCTTTTTTTGAATCAATTCGTTTTTCTTTAATAATTCTTTCTTTGCTGGTATTAAAAAAATCAATTATATCTTTTTCTAATACTTCTGATAAATTGTTTAGAAATTCAATGGATACATTAATTTCTCCACGTTCAACACAAGCCATATATTTTGGATTTAGTTTATATTTTTCATAAAATTTCTCTTGACATAGTCCTGTTTGAAACCGAAAATATTTTAAATTCCGACCTATTACTTTTTTCACATCCTCCATACTACAAACCCTTTCATATATTAAATATACTTTTCTTGATGTATAGAAGTCTACCTATTAACATCTATACAAAATTGACATGGTTAGAAAATTGTTATATGATACTCTCTACTTGGAGGCTTTATGAAAACAAATGCGAATGAAACTTTGAAATCTTTGAGAATTCAAAATGCTTTTACATATCAACAAATGGCTGATAAATGTGGAATATGCAAGGCTTATTATTGGCAAATTGAACACAATAATCGTCGCTTATCTTATGAATTAGCAAAAAAAATTGCCAACATTTTTAAACTTCGTCCGGATGATATTTTTTATGAATCAACTAATTAAACTTTCTACATATATTATCGTAGGAGGGTTTTATGGAACTTGGAGATGCTTTTTTTAAAAAGGTGGAAAAGAAGACAAAAGTAGATAAGGGAACTATTTTGTCTTTAGCAAATAAACTTCAACAAGGAAATATGAAAGATGAAAAAACACTAAGAGAAGTGATTCAAAGTCTTAGTGCATTAACAGGAAAAACTGTAAGTAAGGAAAGGGAAGACAAAATTATAAAAACAATTGTAAATGATGAAGTACCAAATAATGTAGAAAATATGTTTTAAAAAGTAGCATGTAAAAGTGCTACTTTGTTTTTTGAATTAAATGATCTAAGGGACATTTGTATTTCTTTGCTAATTCAATGGCATACATTGTCGTAATCAGTGACTTTCCATTTTCATATTTATGGATGTTTGCTTGACTAGTATTAATCGTTTCGCCCATACTTTTTTGAGACAAGTGATGAGCTAATCGAATCATTTTAATATTATCAGATACAGCATTGGGATCAATATCAATATTTTTAACTCTTTTTTCAGGATTCTCTGTTAAGCCAACTAAATAATCTAATGTTACTTGGTAAAAATTTGCTAACTCATTTAGTTTCATTAGTGGTATAATATCTTTTCCACTTTCCCAACCTGCATATGTGGATCGATCGACTTTTAAAATGTTAGCAGTTTCCTTTTGAGTTTGATCTTCATAATCTCTGAGTTCTTTTAACTTACTGAATATCATATCATCATCTCTGTTTTAATTTTCTCAGAGAAACGAAAAAAATACGGAAAAGTGTGGGCTATCGTAATTGTTCGTGATATAATATAACTATATATAAGGAGGAAATATGAAAGATCAGTATCAAAAGCTTTTTGAATTACGAAAAATATATCATTATTCTTATCAAGATATGGCAAATTTTTTAAAAATCAGTAAGTGTTATTATTGGCAAATTGAACATAAAAAAAGAAGATTGTATTATGATTTAGCTAAAAAAATCGCGTATGTTTTTGGATTAAAACCAGATGATATCTTTTATGAAGAAATAAAAATAACGAATTAATTATCTCGTTATTTTTTTAGATCTTAATTTTAAGATCTAAAAAAAAGATATTGACTTTTTGATCAGAAAGATTTATATTTTGTTTGAAAGGAAGTTTTTTATGAAGAAAGTGATTGTAAACAAAATAACACAAAAAAGTGTAGATTTTTATTCTATGATTATTGATCCTAGATTAATTGCTAAGTTAAGAAAAAAATATACAGCTGGAGAAAAGCAAGATGTTCAACGCCCATGGATTGAAAATAAAGTAAAAGATATTAGTGAGTATGTCGCTGGAAAAACAATTGTAGAGAATAAAAAATCATTGGGATTGATTCCAAATGCTCCCATTATTAATGTAAAAAAAGATTTAAGAGTTCAACAAGAAGAGATTACTATTATTGGATCCAATGGTGATCGAAGAGTAGAAACGCAGTATTTTATTTTATTTCCCGAAACGGACGAAGAAATTGAAAATTGTCAAAATCAATTAGAAATTATTGATGGACAACATCGTATTATTGCTTTTGATCAAAGTTATATGGACCCTAATTTTTCTAATGATCAACCTTATGAAATGAATTTTAGTTTGTTTGATAATTTAACTGATAATCAAAGAAAAGAAATTTTTATGGTGACCAATGAAAAACAAGATAAGGTAGCAAAAAATTTACTTCGTTATATTAAGAAATCTCTTGGATTATTAATTGGAGAAGATAACATAACTTATGATATTTTAGATTATTTGAATAATGAATCTTCTTCCCCACTATACCAAAGAATTATGTTTGGAGCTGATAAAATAAAAAAAGGTTATCAGGAAACACAAATGTCAAAAATTTTTAAATTATATGGAGCTAAAAAGTTTTTTGATAATTATGTAGAAAAGCAATATGAAGAGGAAGCTATTTCAACATTTGCTATGATTATCAATAATTATTTAGGAGCTTGGGAAATTGCTTCAAATGTATCTTTTCAAAATCCGGAATCGGATACTATTACAAAAATAAGTGGATTACGTTATCTTTTATATATTTTTCAAGATATTTGTATTCAATTAATGAATCATCGAAAAAAATTAACAAAAGAAAATTTTTTAGAAATTATTAAATTATTTCCAAAAGCATTGGATTTAGAAAATGTAAAATGTGTTTTTTGTGATGATCGTAGTAATGATTCTAGTAGTATTATGATTGAAAGAAGTTTAGCATTCCGTGGGGAAGGTGCTACCATTGCTTTAGCGAAAAAAGATGTTCAAAAAGTAATTTCTTATCACAATGGGGAAAATGGTATTTTATTATAAATGAGACCAAATATAGATAATCAAAAATTTAAGCAATTTCTTTTAATAAAATTATTTGAAAGTTTTGTGAAAAACATGAAAGATCAAGCAAAAGAACAGCAAATACGTCTTCGCTTTTTAAACTCTTCTAATAAAATATTGGTTACAAAAAATTTGTTTTTTGAACAATTTCATTATAGTTTAAATGAAGAAGAAGCTGCTTTTTTATATCAATATTTTCATGCATATTATATGAAACGAAAACAACGTCAATTTTATGATAATCAAGAGCGTTTAATCCTTTTACATCATCAAAATTATGAATGCAATTTGTGTCATAAAGCAATTACATTATCGAATAGTGAATTAGATCATATTATTCCATGGAGTATGGTTGGAGATGAATTAAAAAATAATTTACAAATGTTATGTATTTCTTGTAATCGGAGAAAAAATAAAAATATTATCATACCGTTTCCTAATGCTATTTTGTTTTAAGTGGAATAATTTTTTTTTTATAAACATATCTTTTGGTAGATTAGAAAGAGGTAAGTTATGGAGAAGATTGATTTACTAGAAAGTATTGCTAAACGTGGCAATGGAGAAATTTATTTGGGAGTAGTAGGAGCTGTTCGTACTGGAAAAAGTACTTTTATTAAACGTTTTATTGAAAATTTAGTCGTACCAAATATTCAAGATGAAATTGAAAAAAAACGTTGTTTGGATGAAATCCCTCAAAGTGCACAAGGTAAAACGATTATGACAACGGAACCAAAATTTGTGCCATCAAGTGGTGCTAAAATAGAAGTTGAAAATTTTAGTGCAGAAATTAAATTGGTTGATTGTGTAGGCTATGTCATTCCAAATAGTAATGGATATGAAGATGTTGATGGAAATCCAAGAATGGTAAAAACACCTTGGTTTAGTGATTCTGTTCCATTTGTTGAAGCCGCAGAAATTGGAACGGAAAAAGTAATTCGTGACCATTCTACCATAGGTATTGTAGTAACGACAGATGGATCTTTTGGAGAACTTACACGAAATGATTACATCGAAGCAGAACAAAAGGTAGTAATGGAATTAAAAAGTATTGGAAAACCATTTATCGTCGTATTAAATACTTCAAAACCAAATAGTAGCGAGGCGAAAGCTTTATCAAGAGAATTAAAAGAAGCTTATGAAGTACCTGTTATGCCAATTAGTGTAGAAGAAATGAATGAAATAGATATTATGGAAATTTTAAAGCAAGCTCTTTATGAATTCCCAATTTTAAATATTGAAGTGAATATTCCAGAATGGGTTCATGTTCTTTCCAATTCTCACGACATTAAAAAACATTATTTAGAAAAAATTCGTGAAAGTGTAACGGAAGTTACCAAAGTAAGAGATGTAGAAATGATTTTAGAACATTTTAAAGATAGTGAAATTATTTCAAATGCTTATATCGGTGAGTTAGATACTGCAAATGGGTCAGTTACTATTAATTTAGAGAGTGATGATTCTCTTTACCAAGAAGTTTTAAAAAGTATGATGGGTGATAGTGTAACAACAAAAGCTGGACTTTTAAAGATTTTTGCAACTTATAGTGATGGTAGAGAAGAACTTGATAATATGAAACAAGCTATTAAAATGGCAAAAAGTACTGGTTATGGTATTGTTTATCCTACTTTAAAGGATATGAAATTACAAACGCCAGAAATTATAAAACAAGGAAGTCGTTATGGAGTAAGATTAAAAGCAGTAGCAAGTAGTATTCACTTAATGAGAGTAGATGTAGAAAGTACGTTTGAACCAATTATAGGAAGTGAATTACAAAGTAAAGAATTAATTAATTATTTGATGAAAGATTATGAAAAAGATCCTTCTAGTATTTGGAAAAGTGAGATTTTTGGACGTAGTTTGGATGTCATTGTAAAAGAAGGAATACAGGCAAAATTATCCATTATGCCAGAAAATACCCGCTATAAATTAAGCCAAACGGTTACTAAGATTGTCAATAAAGGGTCAAATAATCTGATTGCAATTGTACTTTAAAGAGAAAAACTGTAAATTTTTCTCTTTTTGCTTGACTTTCTAAGCCTCTTTTTGCTAACCTTAATATGTAAGGATTATCCTTATAAATCGTTAGAAAATGGGAGGTCGACATAAATGTCAAAAAAGGATTTAGTTGAAAGAATTGCTGAAAAAGCAAATATGTCAAAAGCAGAAGCAGAACGTGCTTTAGATGCTACTTTAGAAAGTATTACTGAAGGATTAAAAGAAAGTGGAGAAGTTACTTTAGTTGGATTTGGAAAATTTAGTGCAAAAAAACGTGCAGCACGTGATGGAATTAATCCATCAACAAAAGAACCAATCAAAATTCCTGCTAAAACAGTTGCTTCATTTAAAGCTGGAAGCAAATTGAAAGACGCTATTAAATAATTTTGATTCTTTTTATTAGAAAGATATTTTAACCAATGTATGATACATTGGTTTTTTGATCTTAATAATTCCAACATTAAAATCTTTTAAAAATATCTTGATCGGTTAAATTTGAGAAATTTTGGTTTATTAAATGTAAATTTTAGAGGAAATTGTATTTTTTAGTTAACTTATGTTAACTTTTTTTGTTTTATTTGACTATATTTTTAAAAAAATAGTATACTTAATTATAGAAAGTAGGAAGTGCAATATGTTTAAAAGAATACTTAGTGCTGTTTTTCTAATTTTAATTGCGATTCCATTAATTGTGACAGGTGGTAAAGTTTTTGCTATAGCAATTGGAATAATTGGAATTCTAGCTTTAAAAGAAATGATTGATTTAAAAAAGAAACAAGGAACTATTCCAATTTTTATGAAAATGATATTTTATATTAGTTTACTTTGTATCATATATTTGATTCCTTTTGATTTTTCGGATTCTGTTGGACTGAATTTTCGACTTTTTAATTTGATATTGCTTTTCTATTTATTTCCAACCTTATATTATCATCATAAAAATATATATTCAACGAAAGATGCCTTTTTATATTTTACTATCACTTTACTGTTAGGACTTGCTTGTCATGGTATTATTGTTCTTCGATTTCATAATATATGGTTATTTTTATCGATTATTTTAATTCCAATTTTAACGGATACCTTTGCTTTGTTTTTTGGAAAAATGTTTGGAAAGCATAAGCTATCACCTAATATAAGTCCTAATAAAACATGGGAAGGTAGTATTTGTGGAACGATTTGTGCTACAATAATTAGTAGTGGATTTTATTATTTTGTAATGAAACCTACTACAGTTGGTAATTGGATTGTATTACTTTTCTTTTTGACTATAGTAAGTCAATTGGGAGATTTATTTTTTAGTACTATTAAACGTGAAAATGGTATTAAAGATTTTTCTAATTTAATTCCAGAGCATGGAGGCGTTTTAGATCGTTTTGACAGTATTATTTTTACAATCTTAGCGTTTGTTTTATTTATTGCATATTTTTAAGGAGGAAATTATTATGTGGTTTATTACATTATTATTATTAATTGTTATCTTAGGAATTATTATTTTAGTTCATGAATTTGGACATTTTATTACTGCTAAAAAAAGTGGTGTTTATATTTATGAATTTTCTATTGGTATGGGTCCTGTTATTCATAAACACAAAGGTAAAGATGGGATTTATTATAATATTCGAGCATTTCCAATTGGTGGTTTTGTTTCGATGGCTGGTGAAATTTATGAGGATGATGGAAAAATTTCTCATGATAAATTTTTATGCAATAAACCTTGGTATCAACGTCTTATGATTTTAGCTGCAGGAGTATTTAATAATTTTGTTTTAGCGTTTGTCGTTTTATTTTTTCTAGCTCTCATTTGGGGTCCGACTCCAATTACTCCAATTTTAGGTGAAATTCAAAGTGAATCTGCTGCGATGGAAGCAGGTTTACAAGAAGGTGATCAAATCGTTGCGATTAATGGTCATAAAGTAAAATCGTGGGATATTGCCCAAATTTATTTATACTACAAAAATGAAAGTAATGTATATCAATTTAAAATTTTACGAGATGGAGTAGAAAAAGAAATCAAAATTACTCCAAAAACAGTTCAAGAAGGGGAAAAAGAACATCAAGTATTTGGATTTAAAATTGCAAATAATAGTGAGACAGGATTTTTTTCTTATATAAAATATGCATGGCAAAAGTTTTGGACCATTATTCAAAGTATGATTGTTACTTTAGGTGGCTTATTTACTGGAAAATTGTCTGTAAAAGCTTTATCTGGTCCAGTGGGAATGTATCAAGTAGTTGGACAAAGCATACAATATGGTATTAGTCAAATTCTATATTTAATAGCTTTATTAAGTATTAATGTAGGCTTTTTAAATATTTTGCCATTTCCAGCGTTTGATGGTGGTAGAATTTTCTTTATGATAATTGAAAGAATAAAAGGAAGTAAAATAAATCCAAAATGGGAAAACACAATCAATAATGTAGGCTTCATTTTATTGATGATTTTGATGGTATATATTACTTTGCAAGATATCTTAAATTTATTTTAGTTAAACTTTTCGTTTAACTTTTTTTATGGTATTATAGTGTTAATTTTAAGGGTGGTTATATGCAAGTAATCAATGTTCAATATCATGGTGTAACAGTAAATGCGTACGAGGTTTTATACGTCTTAGGAATCGATTTTCAAATATTTCAAGAAATTTCTCAAAAAAAACCTTCTTGTCAAGAAGCGTTTGATTTATTAATTTCGTTTCATAATAGTGATCCAGAATTGTTAAAATCAAAACTTCCAGCGAAAGATGTCATTTTAAAATATTATCTTTCTATCAATGAATTTTGCATCAAACACAAAATTAAAAACAATGCATTTAGTAGATTGTTAAATCGGAATCAATCTTTATCTTTTGGGAGTATTCTTTCTAAATATCTTCTTTGTGACGAAGAATATAATTATACTTTTAAAAATGTTTATTGTGGAGTATCCATGGAAGCTATTTGTGTTGAATTTCAAATCAATTACAAAGAATTTTCAAAATTTTTTGATCGTTCGAAGCCTTTTGAAGAACAAATCTTGTTTTTTTATATTATGCATTTAAATATTCCAAAAGAAGTAAAAGCGGATATTGCTGCTAATATTTCAATGTTATTTGAATATCAAGAAAAAATAGTTTCTCTTTTTTTTCCAAAAGAAAACATTTATTCTGATGTTCTTCATTGTTGTTATGAATTATTAGATGCTTTGAATGCTTATTATATTGCTGATTATTTTAAAAATGGTTGGTTGGAATCTTATTATAGATATATGGCTACATTAAAAAAGACTAGTTTAAATAAAACTCGTTTACCGCTTGAAAAAGAAGCTTATCGTCAATTTTTATTTTTAAAATATAATTATTCTGAAGAAGAGTTAAAAATGTTAGAAGCAGAATTTTATTCAGATTATACATTAGTACAAGATGTTTGGATTTACAAACGTGTTAAAATAATTTAAATTTCATTTTATTTATGTTATGATTTTGGTAGGTTCCTGTAGCTCAGTTGGATAGAGCGTTTGCCTCCGGAGCAAAAGGTCATGGGTTCAAATCCCTTCAGGAACACCAATTATGCTTTCTCATTTTTTCATTATAAAAGTAAAAAAGAATCGAAAGATTCTGCTTTTTTTATTGTTCTAAATAATAGGCATAATATTCATCAAATGTAATTTGTTCTTCTTGAATTTTATTGGCAATATCAATACCAACATATCTCCAATGCCATGATTCAAAATTATATCCTGTTAAATATTCTTTTCCTTCTGGATATCGTTCAATAAAACCATATTCATGAGCATGTTCTTTTAACCATTGATAAGCTTCACTATCTTTAAAGTTTGTTGTAGTGGTATTTCCTGGACTAAAAATATCAATGGCTAAACCAGTTTCGTGTTCGGAATGTCCTGGTCTTGCCGCTTGATTATCTGCTCTTTTTAGACCATAACTATTTTTTAAATTGTTATAAGTTGCTTCTTGTGATTGGTAATCACGATAACTTGAATTAATAATCAGCTTAATGTTTTGTTCTTCTGCTTTTTGATACATATTTAAAAACGAATCATAAGCTTCTTTGGTAATTTGATTTTTTCCATAACAATACCAATTACTAACCAAAGTTAAATTTTCAGGCGTATAATCATTTTTTAATTGATAATACTTATTTACTAATATTAAATTTTCTTTTGTCGTATCTGCTTCTGTCGTTGTTTCATACCACTCTTGATTGGCATGTACATTTACCATCGCAATAATATCATACATTCCTTTATTTTTATTCTTTTCATAAAATTCTATATATTGATCTAAATTTTTTTCTAAATAATATTTTTCTGTTATGATCGAAATGAGATAATCTTTTTTTTCTTGATTTAATAGTTCTATTATTTTTTCTTCTTTTATTTTTTCTAGAAGGATTGTTGTTTCTTCTTTTGTATAACCTTTTTCTAACAATT
Organism: uncultured Erysipelotrichaceae bacterium; assembly: GCA_948439995.1. Taxonomy (GTDB): domain Bacteria; phylum Bacillota_I; class Bacilli_A; order RF39; family UBA660; genus MGBC162267. Next base: position 31,299 of record CAOJNP010000005.1, read on the forward strand.
TAAATTCATGGGTTTGACGATATTTATAATCGTTATAATATTGTATACCTAAAATGGTTATTACAAAAATAGTAACCATTCCTGCAAAGAAGTAGATTGCTTTTTTTTTGATTTTTAATTGATTTCCAATTTTCATCTTTTCACATCCTTATTTTAAATTATTATAACATAATTTTTTTGACAAAAAGAATAATTCATTGTATAATTTTGTTAATGTATCATAGAGTAGGTGAAAGTAGTTTGAACACAAATAAAATGATATTAAAATATTGCCCTAATTTTAATCGTATTATTAATTTAGATTATTATGAGGATGATATTTTAACTGGAAAATTAATTAATATTTATGAAAAATTTATTTTTTCGACTGATATTGATGATGAAAATGGTATGAATTTAGTTCATAAAATTGATCATGTATTAGGAAAATATATTGATGATTATACATTTCGAAAAGAATTACAAGCAGAAATATTCCGAGTTAAGGTAGATAAACCAAAGTCAAATATTTTGTTAACTATTGTAGAAAATATTATTCGAATTTTTGATAAATATCAAGAGGATTCTACAAGAAAAATTTACATATCAAGATGGATTTAAGTTAAATATTTTTCTTTCAAAATTTTTTCTTTTGTCAATTTTAACGATATAATTACATTAGCCCACAGAAAACGAGTTTTTCTGTTTTTTTTTGGTAGATTATGAGTGTCAAATTAATTTTTGGCAAAAAGCAACAAATTATTACAAGCTTGTTGTGATATTTTTTACAAGGTAATTAGAAGGCGGAGAGTCTTCGTCCGTCAACGCTCATATTTTATGGGTCCGAGTAGGTATCTGCCGAAAGAAGATATGTGGAGTTGAAGTTCCACCTAGTTGCCTGAGCCCTGTAGCAATACAGGGTTTCTTTTTAAGGAGAATTATCGATGAAAAATGAGGGCAATTTTAAAGTTTTAGGATATGTTAGTAAAAAAGTTGGTCAAGAACATGAAAAACCAGAACAAATAGGAAAAGCTATCAAAATGACTCCTAATCTTTTAAAACATGTTTCGCCTCATATTTCAGAGTTTATTAATATAGAAAGTTATTTATTTACATTGTCTCATTTAACAGACGTTTTAAATTCACCAGATGTTACTTATTATAATAAAAAAAATAATTCTTTTGAATACTATAAATATTTAAAAGAATATGTATGTGTAATCGTGAAAATATCCAATAAAAACAGTTTATTTTTAGGTAGTTTTTATCCTGTAAAAGAAACCAAGATTAAAAATAGAATCGATCGGATGAATTGGGAAGATTTTGTTTTAACAGAAGAAGAAGCAAAAGAAAAATCAAAATTATGAGATTTATAAAAATTATAATAGCCCACAGAAAGAATGAAATGGAAAAAAGAATCCATAATAGGTAATGGGAAACAATTATGATATTTTTATCTCTGTTTCTCATAGATTAACACCTCTTACTAGAGGTGTTTTAGTTTATAATTTAAAAAATAATTTTTGATTAAAACACTATATTTGTAGTTATACAGTAGAAGATATTTTTTTAATATAATTATCTTGTAAATATTTTAAAGTTTCTTCACTAACATAATTGATGTTATTAGTAGTCTCTTTACTGGTTCTATGTATAAAAAAGTAGTAATCAATCTGTAAAAGATTAAGTACTTAAACAATTAATTTTGGGTAAGTATTCCACTCGAAAAAGTTATGTATTTCCTTTTTTATTTTATGCAAGTTTCCTTGATGTGTCATAGTAACATAAAAAAAGACTTTTGATAAGTCTTCTATTCTAAAAATTCTTATAGTTCGAACTGATTTTCCTATGCTACATTGAGGTAGTTTTTTAAAATCAGTAGTTGTTTTAAACATAATTTACCTCCAAGCTATTGTCTTTGACAATATGCAAGTGTGTTTTTACTAAATTGTCATAATTTATAAAAAATAATTGTATTAAGAACAAATGTTTGCTATAATTGTTTTAGGAACATTTAATAGTTGGGTGCTACCTCTATCTTTTTAGATTGGAGGTGATGCTTGTGAGTAAGAAAGATTTTTTAATCTTTTCGTTAATCATTATCATCCTTTTACTTATAGCATTACTATTCGTAATACTAAACTAAAAGCGCACCTAACTCAGCATTGAATTAGGTGCTACGCAAATTATTTGGTAACACTCAACACGCTAATATTGAATGTTCCTTTTTTATTTTATGCAAGTTTCCTTGATATATTCATAATAACATAAAAACGACTTTTTGGCAAGTCGTTTTGTTTATACTCGAAAAAGTTCGAGTTTCCTATCAATCTGGTAGCGAGAGGGGGATTCGAACCCTCGACTCCGCGGGTATGAACCGCGTGCTCTAGCCAGCTGAGCTATCTCGCCATAAAAATAAGACATTATAACCATATCATAATTGAAATCATTTGACAATAATAAAGTTTTTATTTTTCTATTATTATTCCATTTTTTAAACATGAAGCTCTTTTTGCAATGAAAAAAAGAATTATTTTTTTTTTCGTGTTCATATTAATAAGGGTGATCTTTTATGAGTATTTGGGAACAAGGAGTTAAGATTCCATCTTTTTCAAAATTAGATAAAAATAAAAAAGTAAACGTATTAATTATTGGAGGAGGATTTTCTGGAATTCATTCATTATACAAACTAAAAGAAGAAAAAAATATTTGCCTTGTTGAAGCAAATACTCTTGGTTGTGGAGTTAGTAAAAATACGACTGGTAAGTTAACGTATTTGCAAGATAGTACATTAGGATATCTCATTAAAAAAGGAAAATTAAATGAAGCTAAGCTTTATTTTAAAAGTCAAATGAATGGAATTCAAGAATATTTAAAAATAATAAAAGAAGAAAAAATCAATTGTAATTTAGAGAAAGTTTCTAGTTATTTAGTGACCAATCAGGAAAAATATATTTCTGATTTAGAACAAATAAAAGAGTTTTTAAAAGGAGAAGGAGTTTTGGTTAAAGATGCAATTCCAGAAAAGTCACTCCACTTTCTAGCAGGAATATGTGTTTTAAATACTTATGTATTTCATCCATTAAAATTTTTAAAAGGAATAATAGAGAAGTTATTGAATCAAGAAATATATGAAAATACTAGAATTGTGACAATCAATAAGATTCAGGATCATTATGAATGTATTACTGAGGAGGGAATAACGATTTTTGCTCAAAAAGTTATTGTAGCATGTCATTATCCATTCTTCTTATTTCCATATTTTCTTCCAATAAAAACATCAATTGAAAAATCATATATTATTGCTAAAAAAGTCTCTGAAAATTTAAAATATTCTTATATTACAATGGAAAGTCCTAGTATTTCCTCAAGATTTTATCAAGATGGAGATCAAATTTATCAACTTATTTTAGGAAAAAGTCATTCTACTTCTGTATTTCAAAATGACTTACAAAATTTTCATGAAGTAAAAGAAGAAAATCAAATGGAAGAAGAATCCATTGTATGTAGTTGGAGTAATGTTGACATTAAAACTTTTGATCATATGCCTTTTATAGGTGAATTAAAAGAAAATCTTTATCTTATAACAGGATTTGAAACATGGGGAATGATCCAAAGTGTAGTAAGTGCAAATATCATAAAAGATTTAATAGAAAAAAAGCATTCTGAATTCATTGATTTTTTCTCTCCTAAAAGAGCTTTGATAAAAAAAATAATTTGTAGTCCCTTTTATTTAGCTTTGAATGGGTATTCTTTTTTGAAAAGTAAATTTTATCAAAAAGATTGGTACTCTTCGAATGTTACTTTTTATCGTAAAAATGGGAAATTATTGGCATCTGTTCAAGATGAAAAAGGCATTCATGTTGTAAATCCAGTTTGTCCTCATATGAAATGTGGTTTAATTTATAATGAAAAAGAAAAAACTTGGGATTGTCCTTGTCATAGTTCAAAATTTGATATTGATGGTAAAGTTTTAAAAGGACCTACTAAAATATCAATTTCTTTTATTGAAAAATAATTTTTCTTTTTATTGCAAAAAATGTCTTTTCTTAGTAAAATAATAGATAATGGAAGTGAAATAAATGACTCAAGATCGAAAAATATTAATGATGATTGTGGCTGGATTAATGGTATTCGCTGCAGGACTAAGTGCTCTTGCTTTTTGGGATCAGAAGGAAAATCCGATTGTTAAAAGTGATGGACTTCGTTTTAAAGAGGAATATGAAGCTTATAATGGAATGATGAATGAATCAAATAAAACCAATTATCCGACGGTAGAAATTGATGAAAATAATCCATTTGTTTATAAAACGGATGATGAAATAGCTCGCTTTTTGGAAAATGGTACAGGAGTAATTTACTTTGGTTTTTCTACTTGTCCTTGGTGTCGTAGTGCAGTGCCTATTTTAAATAAAGCTGCTAGTAGTACAAATTTAGGAGAAATATTATATGTTGATATTAAAAACATTCGTGATACGTTAACTTTGGATGATAAAGATGAAATAGTCGTAAAAGAAGAAGGAACCAATGGGTATCGTGAAATTTTAAAAAAATTGGATTCTGTATTAGAAAAATATTATTTGGAGAATAAAGAAGGTAAAAAAATTGATACCTTAGAAAAAAGATTATATGCACCAACCGTTGTTACTGTAAAAGATGGAAAAATATTAGACATTCATGTTGATACAGTGAAAACTCAAAAAAGTGGATATGATATTTTAACAGAAAAAGAACAAGAAGAATTATTTGAAATTTATCAGAAAATGATTTTAAAATTACAAAATACAACTTGTGGAGAATCATGTTAATAGCCCTTTTCTAAAAAGGGTTTTTTTCTTGAGAAATTGTGATAGAAAGATTATAATAAAAAAACAGAGGTGCTCCAAATGAAATTAATTACTCTTTTACCTGCCGATCTATATATGGTTGTCAATAAAACAATTTTAACAGAACATGATCGTAAGAATATAGTGAGTCTTTATGAACCCATTATTGGAAGCATAGCAATTAGTTTATATTTTACGCTATGGAGAGATTTGGATCGTTTGGAACGAGTTAGTATGGATTATAATCATCATCATTTAATGACACTTTTAAAAACAAATTTGGAAACCATTCAAAAAGCTCGTGAAACTTTAGAAGCAATTGGATTGATGAAAACTTATTTGAAAAGTGGAGAAAATAATCAATATATTTATGAACTTTATTCTCCTTTAAGTGCCAAAGAATTTTTTAATCATCCTATTTTTAATATTGTTCTTTATAATAATATTGGAAAACATGAATATGATTTATTAAAAAAAGAATATGAAACGTTAAAAATAGATACAAAAGATTATGTAGATATTTCAAAATGCTTTGATCGTGTTTTTAAAACTAGTACTCATTTGGAATCTTTTGATGCCATTGGAAAAGATACATTATCTATTGCAATGGAAGATCAAGTCGATTTTAATTTAATTTTATCGAGTCTTCCAAAAGGGTTGGTAACAGAGCGTAATTTTGGAAAAAGATTAAAAGAGTTAATTAATAATTTAGCTTTTATTTATGGTTTGGATACATTGAAAATGAGTGAAATTTTAAGACTTACGATTAATGAAAAAGGTAGTATTGACAAAGAAGAATTAAGACGTCAGACCAGAAAATATTATCAATATAGTCATCAGGGAAAATTGCCAACTTTGGTTTATCGTACACAGCCTGAATATTTGAAAAATCCACAAGGAGATCAAACCAAACGAGGTCGAATTATCGAAGTATTTGAAAATACAAGTCCGTATGATTTTTTAAAAAGCAAATATAAAGGAGTAAGTCCAACCCATCGTGATTTAAAATTACTAGAAATGCTATCAATTGATTTGGGACTTAGACCAGCAGTGATAAATGTATTAATTGATTATACGTTAAAGAAACAGAATAATAAATTATCGACTTCTTTTGTCGAAACCGTTGCGGGGCATTGGAAACGAGTTGGAGTAGAAACGGCTAGTGATGCCATGAAATTAGCGGAAAAAGAAAATAAAAAATATAACAAAGAAATAAAAGTAAATCATAAATATAAGAGAGAAGAACCAGTTTGGTTTCATGAAACTTTATCCAAAGAAGAAATGACAGAAGAAGAAAAAGCAGAAATGGAAAGTATATTAAATAAGTATCAATAAATGTGAAAAAGTGAGTTTACTTGTCAAATGAATTGGAATTCGTTACAATACAAATAAATAGTTTTGAAGGATGTGAAAAGATGCCACTGTTAAAAGAAATGAATTTATCTTCTTCAAAAAAGAAATTACAAGAACATTATTTCGAAATGAAAAAAGATCCTTCTTTTCAAAAATTAATTCATAAGTTAGAATTATCTGATCAAGAAGCAATGAAAATAACATCAAAACTTCAGGATACTTTAGAAGAAGTAATCCATTGTAAAAATTGTAAAGGAATGTATATGTGTCAAAATTCGTTAAAAGGACATGTTATGTTTCCAGAAAAAAAAGAAGGATGTATTTATTTTTCTTATGCTCCATGTCAATTTCAAAAAGCATTTCTAAATTCCAGAAATGAAAAAAATGAACTAGCAAACACAAATTGTTATGCAAGAATGAAAGATATTGATATGACAGGTGATAAAAAAAGAATGGATGTTATTAAATGGATTGATCAATTTTTTTCAGAGTATGAATATCAGAAAGATATGAAAGGAATCTATTTATATGGAAGTTTTGGAAGTGGAAAAACATTTTTAGTCAATGCTCTTTTTCATGAATTAGAATTATCAAAACATGCTTCAATTTTGGTAGTTTATTTTCCAGAAGCGCTTCGTAATTTGAAAGAAGATTGGGATTTTTATGATAGTAAAATGAGACAATATCAAACCGTAGATTTGCTTTTATTAGATGATATTGGAGCGGAAAAGGTAACAGAATGGGGAAGGGATGAAGTGTTGGGAACCATTTTACAGTATCGAATGGAGCATCGATTACCCACTTTTTTTACTTCTAATATGAACTTAAATGATTTAGAAAAACATTTAGCAGAGACAGGCAAAAATGTAGATACCATTAAAGCTAGAAGAATTATAGAACGAATCAAACAACTTTCTGTTTCGTTTGAATTAATTAGTGAAAATAGAAGAAAATAATATGGGTGAATAAATGTTAAATAAATCAGCCAACAATCATTTTTAATTCAGGAGGGAATTCAATGGAGTTAAGAGAAGTAACAGATTTTAATTTGTTAGAAAAATATTTAAAAGAACGAAATAATTATATTAATTGTTTTGAATTTAATATCATACAATGGCTTTTACAATTTTTAGAAGAAAAACAATTATTTTTCTTAATAAAAGATACAGAATATTCTAGTTCTGCAAAATTGATTTCAAATCGACATTTTTTATATATTTTTATGCAAGAATATAAAAAAGAAATTAAAGGAAAATATGATTCCCATCAGATCAAGGGACTGGTTATTAAAAATCAAGATTGTTTTTGGATGAAATCACCAACCTCCGATATTATTTTTCCTTTTTTGGGAAATATTCCTTTTGAATATCGTGATGAAAATAGAAAAGATCAATGGATTCCTAAATTAAAAGAGGGAGAAGATTATCTTACAATTTATGAAGATCAAACTGTTCAAATTATTGTTTTTTTATTAAGAAGACAACGTGTGTTTTGCAAAAATATGAAAAATAATGAATTTGGTATAGAACAAAATGGATATTATGTAAAAAATAATAACCCTTATCTTATTTATCCTTATGATTCACCTTATCTTTATTCATTTCGAATATGGCCTTATTGTGAAATGACAAAAGCTTTTTCTTTAGAAGAAATGCAAATAATAAAACAATATTATGTAATGCAACAACAATATTTAAAACAAGTTTTGAAAGAGAAATCTGAAGCAAGAAAAAAACAGATGTAAATGAAATATTATCATAGAATGATCTATGATAAATTTTTTTCTTGATTTTAGCACTCTTTGTTGACAAGTGCTAATAATTTTGTTAAAATTGGATATAGTAAAAAAGGAAGGTGAATATTATGAATTTTGGAGAAAATGATTCCTTAAAAAATGTTTTAGAAAAATATGGAAGAGATATTACAAAAAATGTTACTGATAACAAAGTAGATCCAGTTATAGGGCGTGATGAAGAAGTTCGAAATATTATTCGTATTTTATCTCGAAAAACGAAAAACAATCCCGTTTTAATTGGAGAACCAGGAGTTGGAAAGACAGCTATTGTTGAAGGACTTGCTCAGAGAATTGTAAAAGGGGATGTTCCAGCTAGTTTAAAGAAAAAACGAGTTTGGGAATTAGATTTAGGTTCTTTGGTGGCAGGTGCCAAATATCGTGGTGAATTTGAAGAACGATTGAAAGCTGTTTTAAAAGAAGTAAAAGATAGTGAAGGCGAAATTATAATGTTCATCGATGAAATTCATATGATAGTTGGAAGTGGTGCAGAAGGAACCATGGATGTAGGTAATATGTTAAAACCAATGCTTGCTCGTGGTGAAATTCGTTTAATTGGAGCGACAACTTTAAATGAATATCGAAAATATATAGAAAAAGATGGAGCATTAGAAAGAAGATTTCAAAAAGTATTAGTTCATGAGCCAAGTGTTTTGGATACGATTACGATTTTGCGAGGACTAAAAGAACGTTTTGAAATTTTCCATGGCGTAACAATTAAAGACAGTGCTCTTGTATCTGCAGCAACATTAAGTGATCGTTATATTACCGATCGTTATCTTCCTGATAAAGCAATTGATTTAGTAGATGAAGCATGTGCTACTATTAAAATGCAAATGGATTCTGTACCTGCTCCATTAGATGAATTAACTAGAAAGATCATGAGATTACAAATCGAAGAACAAGCATTAAAAAAAGAAAAAGATGAAATAAGTATTACTAGAATAGAAAATATTAAAAATGAAATTTCTTCTTTAAAAGAAAAAGAAAGTGAAATGCGCAATCAATGGGAAGAGGAAAAAAGATTAAATGATCAAATTAATAAGAAAAAAGAAGAATTAGAGCAAACAAAATTTGAACTAGAAACGGCAGAAAATAATTATAATTTAGAAACGGCTGCGAAATTACGGCATGGGGTTATTCCTGAATTGGAAAAAGAATTGGAAGCATTAAAAGAGCAGTCAAAATCGCAAATTTTAAGTGATGTTGTAGATGATGAGGGAATTGCATTAATTATTTCTAGATGGACTCATATTCCTGTTCAAAAATTAGTTAGTGGCGAACGAGAAAAGTTATTGTCTTTATTTACTAATTTGAAAAAAAGAGTAATGGGACAAGACAATGCTTTAAAATTGGTTAGTGATTGTATTATTCGAGCACGCAGTGGGATCAAAGATCCCAATCGTCCTATTGGATCCTTTATTTTTCTTGGACCTACTGGTGTTGGAAAAACAGAAGTGGCCAAAAGTCTTGCATATGAGCTTTTTGATGATGAAAGACATATGGTAAGAATTGATTGTTCCGAATATATGGAAAGTTTTAATGTTTCTCGATTAATTGGAGCTCCTCCAGGATATGTTGGTTATGATGAGGGAGGGCAATTAACTGAATCAGTAAGAAGAAATCCTTATAGTATTGTTTTATTTGACGAAATTGAAAAAGCTCATCGTGATGTATTCAATATTTTACTGCAAATTTTAGATGATGGAAGAATTACTGATAGTCAAGGAAGAACGGTAGATTTTAAAAATACAATTATTATTATGACAAGTAATTTGGGAAGTGAATATATTTTAGAACAACAAGAAAATTCTGAAGATATGGTAATGAATGAATTAAAAAATACTTTCCGTCCTGAATTTATTAATCGAATTGATGAAATCATAGTTTTTTCTCCACTTAAAAAAGAAACGATTCGTTCTATATTAGATCATATTATAAAAGAAATTGAGATTCGCTTAACTCCAAGTAATATTCATGTTTCTTTAACAGACAAGGCGAAAGAAAAAATTTTAGATGAAGCATACGATGAAATGTATGGAGCTCGTCCAATTAAAAGATATGTTACTAAAAATATTGAAACACTTCTTGCACAAGAACTATTAAGTGAAAATACTTCATTTCAAGATTCTTTTCTCATTGATGTATTAAATGATGAATTTTTTATTCAAAAGCAATAAAATCAATAACAAAAATATTTATTCCAATGAAGTTTTCACTTGATTGGTTTGTCTATTTTAATAAAAAGAAAATACTTTCTTTTTTCTTTTTTTTTGTTATAATAACACTAAATTTTGGGGGATTTTTAATGAAGGAATATTATTTAATTGCAAAAGAAATACAGAAATTAGGTGTACAAAAAGTAGCACATCGAAGAAATTGTACAGTAAATGAATTAATAGCAATTTTAGATCGTGTTTTTTCTGATGGAAAAGTTTCCAAATCAGAAAGAAACGATTTTCGAAACTTATTAGAACAAATACGTTTTTTACTATATTTGAATGCAAAAAAAATGGCTATTCTTTCTGATACTCATATTGGACATGAAAAAGCAAATTTTGATTATATTAAACGAGCTTATGATTATTTTAATAAATTAGGAATTCAAGTTGTATTTCATGTAGGAGATCTTTTTGAAGGGTTTGAGCATTTTAATCTAAAACATAAAAAACGATGTAAGAGTGAATGTATAAAACAATTAAATTTGTTTTCTGAGAATTATCCAAAAGGATTTCAAAATTATATTGTTTTAGGAAATCATGAAGTGCAATTTTTAAATCTTGGAATTGATTTAGTACAATAAATTCCAGAATACCATGAAAATTTTACTGTTTTAGGTTATGGACGTGCTTATGTAAATTGTCAATCTTATAAAATTTCTTTCTCTCATTCCGTATCTAAAAAAATATTAGTGCCATATTATCGGAGCGATTGTGATCTTAATTTATTTGGTCATTCTCATTTTTATTTTTATAATGAAGAACTTTCTAGTATTAAAATTCCTACTTGTAGCAATAATCAAATGTATGGATTTTATGGAGAAGAAGGAAAACCAGGTTTTATAGTTTTAAATTTTGAAGAAGATTTTATTGAAAGTCAAAGATTTATAATTTTAGATCATGAAATAAAACCATTTGATAATATAAGAATCCGAAAAAAATAAATTTGAGATAAAAATAAGTTATTAACCTAATTAAGGATTGAATTTTTTGAAACAAAATGATAGAATACATTTAGAAATCGATGAAGAAAGACATGATTGTAATTTATTTTTTGATAGAGATTAAGTGGTTGGTGGAAACTTAAAAAAATGATTACCATTACTCCTTTCTAAGAGGATTAAAAAATCCCGGATATTTCCGTTATTAAAATTAAGTAAAAAAAGGATGGTACCGCTGTATAAATAGCTCCTTGGTATCATTCTTTTTATTATTTTGGAGGATAATATGAAAAATGATGAAAAAGATGCTCAGAAAGAGTTATTTGAATTAAGATGTGCTTTAAAAATGCAACAATTGGATCAACAAAAAGAAAAAGAGATACAAGATCGGATTAAAGCTGTTCGAGCCATTCTTTTTGAATTAAAAAAAGAACAATTGAAAAATGAAGGAGGAAAAAAAAGATGATCAATATTAAAGAAAATGAAAATTTAAGTGTATTAAATCATAGTTGTGCTCATTTGCTTGCACAAGCAGTAAAACATTTATATCCCCATGCTAAATTTTGGGTTGGACCAGTCATAGAAGAAGGGTTTTATTATGACATTGATTTAGGAGATATTACTTTAAATGAAGAGGATTTAGAAAAAATCCAAAAAGAAATGAAAAAAATAAGTAAAGATGGAAAGCGAATTGTTCGTCAAGAATTAAGTAAAAGTGAAGCATTAAAAATGTTTTCTAATGATCCTTATAAATTAGATTTAATTGAAAATATGAATCAAGATGAGGTAATATCGTGTTATACACAAGGTGATTTTACAGATCTTTGCCGGGGACCTCATGTAGAAACGGTAAAAGAATTAAAGCATTTTAAATTATTAAAATTTAGTGGGGCTTATTATAAGGGCGATTCGAATAATAAAGTATTACAACGCATTTATGGTATTTGCTTTAAAACGGAAGAAGAATTAGAAAATCATTTAAAGGAATTAGAAGAAGCAAAATTGCGAGATCATAGAAAATTGGGAAAAGAATTAGAATTGTTTATGAATCATGAACTGGTTGGTCCAGGTCTTCCTTTGTGGCTTCCAAATGGTGCAGTAGTTCGAACAGAACTTGAAAATTATATTAGAAGAAAAGAAAGAAAATTGGGATATGAACATGTTTATACTCCATGTCTTGCTTCTACAGAGCTTTATAAAATTAGTGGTCATTGGGATCATTATAAAGACGATATGTTTCCCATCATGGAATTGGATAAAGAAGAATTGGTTCTTCGTCCGATGAATTGTCCTCATCATATGTTAATTTATAAAAATAAAATTCATAGTTATCGTGATTTACCAATTCGAATCGGAGAACTTGCTCCTGATTTTCGTTATGAAGCAAGTGGAGCTGTTTGTGGACTAGAACGAGTTCGTGCGATGTGTCAAAACGATGCGCATTTATTTGTAAGACCAGATCAGATTAAAGAAGAATTTTCAAAGGTAGTTGCATTAATATTAGATGTTTATCAAGATTTTCATATTACAGATTATAAATTTCGTTTATCTTTAAGAGATAAAGATGATATAGAAAAATATTATCCTGATGATGAGATGTGGAATAAAGCTGAAAATGAACTTCGTACTGTGTTAACAGAATTAAAACTTCCTTTTTATGAAGCCGTTGGAGAAGCTGCTTTTTATGGACCAAAATTGGATGTTCAAATTAAAACTGCAATTGGTCATGACATTTCACTTTCAACTTGTCAACTTGATTTTTTACTTCCAGAACGATTTGATTTAAATTATATTGATGAAGCTGGCGAAAAGAAAAGACCTGTTGTTATTCATCGTGCTATTTTGGGTACTTTCGATCGATTTATGGCATATTTAATTGAAGAAACAAAAGGAGCTTTCCCACTTTGGCTTGCTCCTGTTCAAATAAATGTAATTCCTGTTAATTTGGAATTTCATGAAAAATATGCGAAAGAAATTTTTACGTATTTAAAAGAAAATGATTATCGAGTAGAAATTGATATTCGCAATGAAAAGTTAAGCTATAAAATGCGTGAAAGTGTTATGAGGAAAATTCCGATTACTTTAATTATAGGTCAAAAAGAAGTAGACGAAAATACTATTAGTTATAGAAATTTTGGCAGCAATGAGACGTTTACGATATCACAAGAAGAATTTTATGAGTTACTAGAAAATATGTTAAGTAATAAAAATTAGTAACTTAAAATTTATTATTTTAAAAAAGATGATATGTGATATACTATTAATAGAAATCGAAAAAAAGATATGATAAAAAGGAATGATTTAAAAGAGACTTCATGGTTGGTGAGAATGAAGAAATCAGCTTTTTTATTTCTCCTTTTTAGAGGGATTTAATCATCCACGGGAAAACCGTTATTAAAAATTAAGTATAATAAAGGATGGCACCGCAAAACAATTTGCTCCTTTTGGAGGTTTGTTTTGCTTTTTTATTGGAAAGAGAGGAAAAAAGATGTTAGATATTAAATTTGTAAGAGAAAATCCTGAAAAGGTAAAAGAAAATATTAAGAAAAAGTTTCAAGATGAAAAATTACCCCTTGTGGAAGAAGTAATAGAAATGGATCGAAAAATAAGAGAATTAAAATTAAAAGGAGATTCTTTAAGACAGGAAAGAAATAGTACAAGTGATGAAATTGGTGCTTTATTTAGAGAAAAAAAAGTTGATGAAGCAAATGCCAAGAAACAAAAAGTTGTTGAAATTAATGAGCAATTAGTAGAAATAGAAAAAGAAGAAAATGAATTATCAGAACAATTAAAAAGTAAAATGATGGTTATTCCAAATATTATTGATGATAGTGTTCCTGTTGGGAAAGATGATAGTGAGAATGTAGAAATTGAAAAATTTGGAGATCCAATTGTACCAGATTATGAAATACCATATCATGCTGATATTATTGAATCATTAGGTGGTCTTGATAAAGATAGTGCAGGAAGAACAAGTGGAAATGGTTTTTACTATTTGATAGGGGATATAGCAAGACTCCATGAAGCAACTATTGCCTATGCAAGAGATTTTATGATTAGTAAAGGTTTCACTTATGCAATACCACCTTTTATGATAAGAAGTGATGTTGTAACAGGAGTTATGTCATTTGCTGAAATGGATGCTATGATGTATAAAATAGAAGGAGAAGATTTATATTTAATTGGAACTTCTGAACATAGTATGATAGGTAAGTTTAAAGGTCAACTAATTGATGAAAAAGAATTGCCTATTGCGATGACTTCTTATTCTCCGTGTTTTAGAAAAGAAGTAGGAGCTCATGGATTAGAAGAGAGAGGATTATATAGAGTTCATCAATTCGAGAAGCAAGAAATGGTTGTGCTATGCAAACCTGAAGATGCAATGGAATGGTATAACAAGATGTGGAATTATACAGTAGAATTTTTTAGAAGTATGGGAATAGCAGTTAGAACTTTAGAATGTTGTAGTGGCGATTTAGCAGATCTTAAAGTTAAATCTTGTGATGTAGAGGCATGGAGTCCAAGACAACAAAAGTATTTTGAAGTAGGATCTTGTTCTACTTTAGGAGATGCTCAAGCAAGACGATTAGGAATTAGAATGAAAACTGAAAATGGAAATCAGTATTTGGCAACACTTAACAACACAGTAATCGCTAGTCCTCGCTCACTTATCGCAATTCTTGAACAATGTTATCAAAGTGATGGCAGTGTAAAAATACCAAAAGCTTTACAACCTTATATGGGTGGAAAGACAAAAATAGAAGTAAAATAATAAATTGTTTCATGATTAAACGATATCAATCAGAAAAAAATATTTTGGTTTCTTTCACAGTTTGAAATGGAGGAAATATATGTATTATCCAAAACAAATTCCATATTTATTAAATTCTGAATTTCAAAAACAGGTAGAATATCATGAGTATCATTTTAAAGAATTAGAACATTATTGCATGTGCATCTGGCAAATGACATCGAAAGAAAAGTTGAAGAAACCTATTTATAATTATATTTTACCAGATGCATGTGTCGATATTATTATAGATTTTACACAGAAAAGCATTTTTTTTGCAGCATTTAGTAAGGATACAGAATTATTTTTATTACATGATAATGTAGATTATTTGGGGGTTCGATTGAAACCAGGTGCATTTTATGCAATTTTTGGAATTCATGCAGAAAAAATTATGGATCATCAAATTCCTTTTTCTGATCTTGAAATTGATCCATTTTTTCAAGATATTTTTTTGGTATCAATAGAAGAGAGAATTTCTTTTTTTCGAAATTATTTAACTTTGAAAATAAAATTTTTAAAAGAAAATAAAATGATCCAAATTATTGATGAATTGTATCTTCATCCACAAGAGAAAAAAGTTTATGAAATTTCGAAACAATTTGGGTATCAAGAACGGCAATTAAATCGAATTTTTAAAAAACATTATGGAGTATCTCCAAAAGTTTTATTAAATATTTTAAGGCTTCATTTATGCTTAAATGTACTTTTAGAAGGAAAACAAAATCTGAGTGATGTTGCTCTTTTTTGTGGGTTTTATGATCAATCTCATTTTATAAAAGAAATCAAACGTTATACTAAGATTAGCCCTTTTCAAATGATGGAGCAAATGAAATAAAATGTCTGTTTTTTACATTACAAATTTTTCTTTTCTTTTTATAATTAACATGGAGGTAAAATTATGTTTGAAACAATTACAGCAAATATAATGGTAGAAAACGTAGAAGAAACCATTCAGTTTTATGAGAAGGTTTTGGGATTTGAAACCACGGTATTGGTTCCTGGAGAAGAAGAGGCTTTTCAATTTGCTATTTTAAAAAAGGATGCAATTTCTATTATGTTTCAATCTCAAAAAACATTAATGAATGAATATCCAACTCTTCAAACAAGTGATATTAAGCCAATGCTTACATTATTTATTACTGTTTTAGATGTTCAAGAAGTTTATCAAGAATTAAAAGGAAAAGTTGAATTTGCGAGTGAACTTCATGAAACATTTTATGGAAAATTAGAATTTGCTATTTATGATAATAATAAAAATATTTTAACCATTTCGTGTTAAAATATTTTTTTAGAAAGAGTGATTTATGAAAACAGATTTATTAACCATTCCTTATATTGGAAAAAATACAAAAGAAGATTTGTTTCTTTTAGGTATTACTTGTGTAGAAGATTTAGTAGGAAAAGATCCAGAAGATCTTTATTTTCAAGATTGCATCCGTAAACAAAGACAAGAAGATCGTTGTCAATTGTATGTCTTTCGTATGGCAGTATATTATGCAGAACATGAAATAAGAGAACCAGAAAAATTACAATGGTGGTATTGGAAAGATCAAAAATAATTCTATTTTTCTATAGAAAAAACAAACAATAATGTGCCAAAAAATAGTTTCTATGAAATTATTAAAATTCATTCTTATGAAAAGAAAAACTTTATAATAGAATCTTTATATTGTTTATCAACTAGGTCATTTAATCTTTTCATATTTCAAATTCATCAATAATTAAGAAAAAAATTACCAAAAAAAACATAAAAGACACTATTTTCGAAGTGCTTTTTTTTTGTTATAATACAAAAAGTTGAAGGTGTTATTATGAATTTACCAAATATGAAAAACGCAAAATTAAGAGGATTAAAAACGGTTGAATATAAAAAGCAAGAGAATTTATTTTCTTCTAATTATGTCGGGAAAAAATATTTTATTCGAACTTATGGATGTCAGATGAATGTTCATGATTCAGAAGAAATTTGTTCTATGGTAGAAAATTTAGGTTTTCAAAAAACGGAATGTTTAGAAGAAGCAGATTTGGTTTTATTAAATACATGTGCGATTCGAGAAAATGCTCATGATAAAGTATTTGGATATCTAGGAAGAGTAAAACATTTAAAAAAAGAGAAGCCAGAACTTATGATAGCAATTGGTGGTTGTATGCCACAACAAGAAAGTGTTATTCATAATATTTTAGAAAAACATCCTTATGTTGATATTGTTTTTGGAACTCATAATATTCATGAGCTTTCTAAATTGATTTTAAATCATCAGAAAAAGCAAGAAATAGAAGTATATAGTGTGGAAGGAAATGTATATGAAAATGTTTTGTATAAACGTGATTCTTCCATTACAGCATGGGTTAATATTATGTATGGCTGTGATAAATTTTGTACTTATTGCATTGTTCCTTACACAAGAGGAAAACAAAGAAGTAGAAAAATGGAAGATATTTTAAAAGAAGTACAAGAGTTAAAAGATTTGGGATATCAAGAAATTACTTTACTTGGGCAAAATGTAAATGCTTATGGAAAAGATTTAGAAGAAAATATTGATTTTGCAACCCTTTTAGAAAAAGTAGCAAACATTAAGATTTCAAGAGTTCGTTTTGTAACAAGTCATCCCTGGGATTTTACGGATCGAATGATTGAAATAATTGCAAAATATGATAATGTAATGCCTTATATTCACCTTCCTCTTCAATCTGGTTCTTCTAAAATTTTAAAGTTGATGGGAAGAAGATATACAAAAGAAGAATATTTAACTTTATTTCATAAAATGAAAGAACGTATTCCTAAAGTAGCAATTACAACAGATATTATTGTTGGTTTTCCTTTTGAAACTGAACAAGATTTTTTAGAAACTTTAGAAGTTGTTAATACTTGTAAATATGATGGAGCTTATACTTTTATTTATAGTCCTCGTGAAGGAACTCCAGCTAGTAAAATGAAAGATGAGGTATCAAATTCAGTTAAAGAAGATCGGTTACACCTTTTAAATAGACTCATCAATCAGTATTCATTTGAAAATAATCAAAAGTATCTTAATAAAGTAGTACCTGTCTTGATTCAAGGTGTAAGCGAAAAAGATCAAAATAAAGTTTATGGTTATACAGACACTATGAAATTAGTAAATGTAATAGCTGATCAAGATGTGATTGGAAAAATTATTTCTGTAAAAATAACGGATGCTAAGAGTTTTAGTTTAGATGGTGAAATGGTTGTTACGAATCAGAAATAGAATAAAAAATAATAAGTGAGATAATATAATGACTATACTTGAAATATTTTTATGTGTTATTTCAATTTTTGTTATACCAAAACGGTTGGCTTCTATATTTTTAGGGAAATGTGCCAAAGATATTATTATTATGGTAATCTAATTATAGGTTATAATGGTAGATATCTTTATAGAGTTAAGTAAAAAGTATGATAATCAAGAAATACAAAAGATATTCTGTTCTAAGTGTAATATTTCTTATGGTAATTTTCCAAGCAAAAATTTACAAAGAGAAATAACTCTTCATTTAATAAAGGATAGTATATAATTATTAGAATTATATTTTTAATACTATGAATTTTAAATATTGTTCTATCATTTAAATTATACTTTGAAAGGGAGATGAAGTTTTATGAATTTAAAGAAAATCGAAGAATTTATTGATAAACAAAAAGTTTGCTTTATATGTTCTATTGATGATGAGAATTATCCAAATGTGAAAGCAATGTTAAAACCTAAAAAAAGAATAGGACTAAAAGAATTTTATTTTTCTACTAATACTTCATCTATGAGAGTAAAACAATATCAAAATAATACTAAAGCTAGTATATATTTTTATCATAAGGGTCTAGTTAAGTATGTTGGCGTTATGTTAAAAGGAAAGATGGAAGTTTTAATTGACCAAGAACATAAAAATATGATTTGGAAAACAGGTGATACAATTTATTATAAAAAAGGAGTTACCGATCCAGATTACTGTGTTTTAAAATTTACTGCTACAAGTGGTAGATATTATTGCGATTTAAAGACAGAAAGTTTTGATATAGAGTAATTCAAATAGTTAGATGAATTATTAACGCCATTAAATATAGATTTAGATCCTTCAGACATTAAATTGATGGTAGACTTTGTAAAAGAGCATGAATATATAGGATATTTTGTTAAAGAAGAAATAGAAATGCTTAAAATGTTAGGGCTCTTTTCTTTATAAAAAAAACCACACCTTTTGGTGTGATTCCATTTTAATTTCATAAAAATCAATCTTTTAAAAAATGATTTTTTTTATGAAATATTTTTTGTTTTTTTATTGATGAAATGATATAGCATTAACAGTAAAATTATAAATATTTCAAAGCTTCCTAATATTAGAGGTAGATAGATATACATTTCTAATTCAATATAGTAAATTTCACCCAAGTAAATAACAAGAAAATATAATATTGTTAAAATTCCTAAAAATAGAATTTTGTTTTTCTTTTTGGGAAGTGTCATTTTAATATTATTTGCACTAATTGCTAATGTCATAAATACATCTAAAATCCAGGTAATACTTACAATATTTTCGACTTTTTCTAAAAATTGAAATACTTTTATTTTTTTTAAAATCATATATTCTGGATATCGATAAATTTGAATTAAATTAGGTCCTAAAACAGCAATAATTAAAATACCAATTAAAATAATTGTTCCAGTAGAGAGTAAGTATTTTCGAATTAACTTATTGTCTTTCATGGGTGCGTTTAATAAT
Source organism: uncultured Erysipelotrichaceae bacterium (assembly GCA_948439995.1). Taxonomy (GTDB): domain Bacteria; phylum Bacillota_I; class Bacilli_A; order RF39; family UBA660; genus MGBC162267. The sequence continues at coordinate 50,936 of CAOJNP010000005.1, forward strand.
AATAGAAATGGTGAAGAAGTGTAAAAAGCAAAAAATAATGTACATTTTATCATGTTGAAAGTACTTTGATTCATAATCGGCATAAATTTATCAGTGGTACCATAAGGTGTTAAAATAGCGATGGAAAGTAATACGATAACCAAAGAGATTGGCATAAAGATTTCTGCTATTCTTCCAATGCTTTGCCATCCTTTGTTGGTAATTCGATAAATTAAGAAAAAAATGGGAATTAGAATAAAATAAGTTGGAGAATAGATTAAAAAGAAGGAGGAAGCAAATGTTTCTAATATAAAGAAGAGTTGACTTAAAATATAAAAGTTAAAGATTAAAAATATGGTTAAAACAATATATTTTAAAATTTTATTTTCATTTAAATATTCTTTTAATGTTTTTTCTCCCATCCATTTTTTAATTTTGGAAATACCATAAATTAACATAATTCCTAAAAGAGTACCAAGCAAGAAACAAATCCAAGAATCTTTATTGGTATAATAAAGAATAACAGAATAACCAAATCCCAAAAAGAAAGCACGTCCTAGAAAATAGGATAAGGAATATATTTTTCTTTTACTCATCTTTTTTCACCTCGAATGTCTTTCCATTTTTGTTAATTTTTATTGTGATATCTGTTTCTAATTGGAGTTTGTTCCAATTTTCTAATTCGGTTCTCTTTTTTTGATAATATTTTTTTTGGACACCTAAAATATCTGTATTTTCCTCTATAATAGTTTTCCAAAATTCTTCATATTCTTTTTTTAAAATTTCTTCATATTTTGTTGCTAGTTCTTCATAAATTTCTCCTTCTCGAAAATCATATCCACAACTATCTTTTACAACACCTGCTTTTAAGTTGCTTTTTATTTTAATTGTTTCTTCTGTAATTTCAATATTTGTTTTTTTATTATCATATAAATTGATAATCGTAAAGCCATCTTTTTCGTTTTCGCAAGGAAGATTTAAGCGATGATTGGAAGATTCATTGTTTAATACATTTAAAATTGCTGCATTTTCAGGAGATAGTATTTTTTTTAATTTTCCATTTTCTAAAGCTGCGGCACCAGCTAGAGTTACTTTTCCGTCTAACAATTCAATTGCTGTGAGAGCAGGATCAATTCTTTCATCTTCATATTCATCCATAAAATGATCAAAATCTACTTTCAATCCAATGTTTTCATTGAATTTATTATTTCGAATTAAAGAATCTATTTGTTCTGATACAACAGGGGATTCTTTGGTCGTGTTTTGAAGAATTTTTTTAGCCGTTGTACCTTTTGCTATTACAGGAGAAAAGACATTTCTGATATATGGTTCTCTTAACATATAATCTGCGATAATTCTTAATTCTTCTTTGGCTGCATTTTCTCCTATAATCAATACTTTTAGATGTGAAAGATAGGTTTCTTTACTAATGGAATCGGAAGCATTTTGAAATGCTTCTACAATTGTTTTTCCTACTCCTTCTACCATGTATGCTTTTAGCATTGGACTTTCACTTTTTTGATTGTTTAAAATTTCATAATTGACAATATAATTTTCGTCTTCATAGTCAATGGAAATACCAGATACAATGGCTCGATCATTTAATTCTTGATAATCATAACAACCAGTGATGGTAAAAAGAGTAATTATTAATAAAATTAATTTTTTCAATTTTCATTTCTCCTTTGTCTGGTTAGATTTTTTTTCGTAAGCATACGACTACGTCTGTTTTCTTTATCCACTCTGGTTCTTAAAATTCCTTTATTTAAATAAATTTTGTCATAAGGTGCAAATGGATAAAAGTATGGTTTTTTAATTGAAGTTAATTCACTTACGTGAATAAAGAAGTAAATCAATGCTAAGAATACACCAAATAATCCATATAGGGTAGCTGTAATTAGAAAGATGAAGCGAAAATGTCGAATTGCACTTACAATTTCTTGATTGGTAAATATTAAACTTGTTATAAAAGTAAATGCAATTACGATAATCATAATAGGAGAGACGATTCCTGCGCTAACCGCTGCTTCTCCAAGAACCAAGGCTCCTAAAATAGAAATAGCACTTCCATAAGAATTGGGGAATCGAACATCACTTTCTTTTAAGATTTCACAAATAACGAGCATTATGAGGGCTTCTACAATGGCTGGAAACGGCACATCGGCTCGTTGTGTTCCAAAGTTAATTAAAAGAGAAGTCGGGATTGTTTCTGGATTGTAGTTAATCATTGCAATATAAAATCCTGGAGTAATCATAGTAAAGAAAAAACAAGCTAATCGTAATATTTTTAAAAAATTAATATTTTTACTTTTTTGATAATTATCGGCAGCAGGATTAATAAAATCTCCAAAAAAAGCTGGTAAAATAAGGGCAAAAGGGGAAGTATCAACTAAAATGGCAATTTTTCCTTCCAATAATGCATTGGACACTGTATCTGGTCTTTCAGAACGAACAACAGTTGGAAAATGTGTATTATTTTCTAATTCTAAATATTCTGCAATGGTACCTGAGTCAATAATTCCATCAATATCAATTTTTTCTAATTCTTTTTTGATTAATTCTAAATTTTCATTGTCAGTAATGTCTTCAAAATATAGCATATTAATCATCGTTGTCGTTTTTCGACCAATCACTAGTGTTTCTGTTTTTAAAGTACTAGATTTAATTCTTCTTTTAATTAATCCTAAATTAATTTGAATGTTTTCGGTAAAACCATCTTTGGGTCCAATAATTGCTGGTTCACTGGTGGGTTCTGGAATACCACGATTAATATCAGCTTTGGTTTCTAAAGCGTAGATTTCATCTTCATGGATTACAATGGTAAAACCATTGGTAATATAAAATTCGATTTGATCAATTTCTTTTATATCAACTGTGTTCGGAGCAGGAATTAAGCTTTGAATATTTTTTAAACTTTTTTCTTTTTCCCCACTTAATAAACTTAAATTTTTTAATACATAATTATTAACTTTATCAGAACCAGAAACACTTTCTAAATATGCAATATAAACGGTTTCTTTGTTATCCAATATAATTTCTTTTAAGATTAAATCAGGACATTTTTTGAATTCTTCTTTGATTCTTGCGACTATTTTATTGTTCATATATTTCACCATTTTTAAAATACCCAAAACTATTCATGCTATACAAAATAATGTATAATGGAATTAGGTGATAGAAAATGCAAGTTGTAATAGAGAAATTAGATCATCAATTAAGAGGAATTGGATATATTGATAAAAAGGTTATTTTTGTTCCAAAAACATTACCAGGAGAAGTTTGTGAAGTAAAAATAACAAAAGAAAAAAAGAATTATTTGGAAGGTGTTCTTTTAAGTCATATAAAGACCAGTGAAAAACGGGTTTTGCCAAGTTGTCCTTATTTTTCTATTTGTGGCGGTTGTGATTTAGAGCATATGTCTTACGAAGATACTATTTTTTATAAAAAGAAGATGTTAGAGGAATTGTTTTCAAACCATTTAAATTATTGCAATTCTATTTTAATCGAAGCATGTGATAATCCTTGGTTTTATCGAAATAAATTACATTTAAAAGTAGTAAATGGTCAGATAGGATTTTATATATCTAATACACATTCTTTGGTTGGGATTTCTGAATGTAAAATTGCCAAAGAATCAATCAATAAAGTGTTAAAAGATTTTTCGATGTATTCTTTTTTAAATGGAGAAATTGTTATTCGAACAAATGATAATGATGAAATTTTGTTGGATCTTATTACGGAAGAAAAAATCCAAATATTAAGTGAATTTACTTCGAGGCATAAAATCGTTGGAATTTTACAAAATCATAAATGCATTTATGGAGAGCCATTCTTTTATGAAAGAAGAAATGGAGTTTTATATCAAGTTTCATTTGATTCTTTTTTTCAAGTGAATGAGGAAATCAGTAAAAAATTATTTTACTATGTTCGAAATGCTTTAAAACATGATCGAAATATATTAGATTTGTATTGTGGAGTAGGGTCTCTTAGTTTACAGGTACAAAATAAAGAAGTTTCGGTTACTGGAATAGAAGTTGTTTCAAATGCTATTTTAAATGCAATAAGAAATGCAAAGCTCAATCATAGAAATCATTTTCAATTCCATTTAGGAAAAGTAGAGGATCTTATTTCTAAAATTCCAATTCATTTTGATACAGTAATAGTAGACCCTCCAAGAAGTGGTTTAGATCAAAAAACAAGAGATGTTCTTTTTAAAATGCTACCAAATAAAATTCTTTATGTTTCTTGTAATCCCTCAACGTTGCTTCGCGATTTAAAAAAATTGTGTTTTTCTTATCAAATAGAAACAGTACAAGGATTTGATATGTTTCCATATACAAAACACGTGGAATGCATATGCGTGTTAAATAGGCGATAAACCCTTATAAATAAAGGGGAAATCAACTATTCAGTAGAGGTCAAAAAAATGGTAAAAAAACGATAAAAAATTGATGTTTTTACTAATTTCTGCAAAAAATATTATAAAGGTTGTCTGTGGAGAATATGTTTCATCATACCACCCTAACTGGTATGTGGTGTGTAATTAAAATTTGTAGTAAGGAGCAGGTTGCAATGAAGAAAATAAATTAAAATTGAACAAGCAGAATTTGGACTAATATTTAAAAAGGTTTTATATGTGGGATAGGTTATTTAATTGCAAAATAATTTAATCATCTCACAGATAAATAGTAATTTGGTACTATAAAAGTGTAAGGAGTAGATCTAGTAGTTTGATT